>CAZSLV010000008.1:32985-34349 GCA_964607545.1 uncultured Gudongella sp.
TACCTGATGAAAGTAATGATCAAAAAGATGACATTATAGAAGCTAAGGATCCTATAGAAGAAGTAAAAATTGAAAGTGAAGAAGTTATGGATTTGCCAAAGGAAATTACAGAAGTTGAAAGTGAATAGGTGGGAGGGATATAGATGACAGAAAAAAAGGAAAATAGAACCTTAAAAATAATATCTAACCTTTTATTTATAGTATTTATGCTAGTTATGGTCTTTCTGATATTTATAACTGCCCAATCTAGATTTACTGGAATGGAGCCATCCCTATTTGGAAATAGGCTCTATGTAGTAGATAGTGGATCAATGGAGCCAAGTATGCCTGTAAATTCACTAATAGTGGTTAAGGAAATGACTCCAGATCAAATAAAGGTTGGAGATATCCTAACCTATTATGGGGCAAATTCTAAAACAAGGGTAACCCACAGGGTTATTGAAATTGGACCAAATAATGATTACTTTATAACCCAAGGTGATGCTAATAATGTTGAAGATGCAATGCCAGTAGAAAGAAACCAGGTAATAGGAAAAGTTGCCTTAACTATACCACTTGTAGGCTATGCATTTAGGTTTTTATCTAGCCTACCAGGGATAATATTTATAATATCTTTAGGGATTATAGGATTTATTGCCCCCCTAATTTTCAAAAGACAACCAAAAGAAGCTTAAGGAAAGGATGGTCTATATGAAAAATAAATTAATTATTTTCTTAAGTATACTCTTAGTATCAATTATGGTAGGTGGGGGAACATCAGCATGGTTTACATCAATTTCAGATTCTAAAATAAATGAATTTAATTTAAGTATAGTCAATGTAGAAGTAGAGGATAAGGGTTTAGATGATATAAGACTTAAGAACCTAGGATCAAGTGATGCTTATGTAAGGGTTATCCTAATCCCTATGTGGTCTGACCCAAGTATATCAACTAGGGATGTAAATATAAAGATAGGAGATGATTGGAAGGAAAAAGATGGATATTATTATTACAAAAAAGTCTTAGGAAGTGGAGAAAAAACAAGTAACTTAATTGACACTATAAGTATACCCCAAGAAAGAGGAGAAAGCTTTACCCTTAAAGTTGTTGCAGAAGGAGTCCAATCTTCACATATGGCCTGGAAAGATGTATGGAGCATTGATAACTTACCTTTCTAATCCAGACCAACATAGGATTCCATAAGATAAATTTGTTGTTTGGCAAACTTGGAGAAATCTAAGGACGCAAAGCCACAGGGCCTTCTAAATAGATGGCAGCCTAGCTGCAGCTACTAAAAACCTATTTTAAAAGGAGGAAGAAAAATGAAAAAGAGAAACATAATGTTAGTAACCAGTATGATGTTAGCAGTATTACTTATTGCAGG
>CAZSLV010000009.1:0-29538 GCA_964607545.1 uncultured Gudongella sp.
TGGATTTTTAAGAAGAAAAGTGGTATCATATATATGTACTTATATATATATGATATATATTAATAAAACCCACCTAGGAAGGAGAAGTCTATGGATAAAAGTAAGATTAGAAAATCAATAAATACATTTTATGATGAAATCGCAAATAAGGAAGTTAAGGTACAAGTTGATGTTAAGACCTTAAACAAGTCTTTAGGATACAGCGAAGAAGATTTAAAAACCATACCTGAGGAAGCTCAACTTGGCCTAGGTTGCGGAAACCCTAAGGAAAAGGGAAAGCCCAAAGAGGGTGAATATGTGCTCGACTTAGGTTGTGGCAGGGGGATGGATACTTTTTTATCCTCTAAACTAGTAGGAGAAAGTGGTCTTGTAATTGGGGTGGACAACAATTATAAGATGATAGAAAAAGCTAGAGAAATTGCAGAGAAAAAAGGATTTGACAATGTAGAGTTTAGGTTAGGTGAAATAGAATATATACCTATAAGAGATAATTTCCTTGACTTATTAATGTCAAACTGTGTAATTAACCTATCAACTAATAAAGACCAAGTTTATAATGAGATTTATAGGATTTTAAAGCCTGGGGGGAGAATAAGTCTTTCAGATATAGTCTTAAAAAAAGACCTACCTGATGAAATAAAAAATGACCCTAATGTTCATGGGACCTGAGTTGGGGGAGCTATATATCTGGAAGATATAAAAGGAATGCTTAAAGAAATTGGCTTTAAAGATATAGATATACAATTAGATGAGGTTACAGATGAGTACGCAAGAAAATGGGGTTATGGGTTAGAAATAAAAGAATATATAGGAAATGCTGATATAATAGCCTATAAGTAAAAGGAAAACAATTTGTTTTCCTTTTTTTCTTTAAACCTTTTCTCCACACTTAGGGCAATATTCAAAATCATCTTCTAAGGGGGCCTTGCAGTTTGAACACAAGATTCTAGTATTGATATTTATAGGCTTTAGGTCAGATTCTGTAATATTAACATTTCGACCTCTTTCAATTTCTACTCCAATATCCTTATTTAACCTATATAAACTACCGCAAGATACACAGGTAATATAATACTTTTTATTCCATTTAAAAAGTGGTATAAAAAATAAGGTAAAAATTGAATATGTTATAAAGGCCTCATACTTTTCATATCCCTTACAAGTAGAACAAAAGATTGATTGGATAAAGTCTAATTTTTTTTGCTTAGTTGAAGTTCCAAATAATAAAACCATTAAAATTCTCCTTAAAAAGTAAAATATATACCTAATGTTATCATAAATATAAAAATACTGCTATTGGTATTCCTATATAAACTTAGTAAAAAAAGCCAATCAAAGATTAGCTTTTTTTCTTGTTTTATTTATTTTTTATATACTACCTTCCCACCAACCATGGTTAGTGTTGGTAAGATATCTCTTATTTTCAATTCATCAACTGTAAATATATCCTTGTCTAAAACAACAAGATCTGCATAATATCCTTTTTTTATTCTACCCTTTTTATCTTCCATAAATTCAGCATAGGCACTCCCTAGGGTATAGGCATCAATTGCATCGTAAATATCCACACATTCATTTGGGTAAAAACCACCTTGTGGCTTGCCTTTTGAATCTTTCCTGGTAACAGCACTGTATATATTTGGAAATGGGTTGCAAGATTCTACAGGACAATCTGTACCATAAGAAATATGGCCGCCAAGTTCTTTCAATGTGTTAAATGCATAAGATGTTGAAGATAATTCTCTGCCACACCTATCTTCTACAACATTCATATCATAATCTAAAAATATAGGTTGGTACATAGCTAATATTTCTAGCCTAGCAATTCTTTCTAATAAAGGTAAGTCTGTTATTTGACAATGGACTAGTGCATGTCTTAGGGTATTTTTACCATTTATAAAGGCTTTTTCATAAGCATCAATAGTTTGTTCTATGGCAGCATCACCAATTACATGGGTTACCACTTGCATATTGGCATCACGGGCAAGTTGGCAGTACTTTTCCATCTCTTCATTACTTGTCCATTCTATTCCAAAATTACCCTTATCATCCTTGTATTCATTTCTCATTAGGGCAGTTCTTGCACCCAAGCTCCCATCTTTAAATAATTTTAAGGGTCCAAGACTTAACCACGAATCATCTGGATAAGATCCTTTTGCAAATTCACCTTCTTTTATATAATTTTCAAATTCACCTAAATTATTAAAGCATACTTGGTGTCTATATCGAAGTAGTCCTTTTCCTTCATCATAAACTTTATGAAACATTTCAAAGTATGGTTCTATATCAAGTACCGAAGTTCCAATGTCATTGCTTTGAACACTCGTTAAACCATGGGCTACTGCATATTCCATACTTTCAATTAGCATTTTTTCTCTTTGTTCTATTGTAAATTCTGGTATTATTTTTTTAACATAATTACAAGCATTTTCAGTAAAAACTCCATTAGGATAGCCGTCTTTTCCAATTTCAAAAGTTCCACCTTCCCACTGAGGAGAATATCCATCAATACCTAGCATCTCTATAGCCCTAGTGTTTGTTGCCAGTATGTGACCGCAAACACGCTCCAAAATTATAGGTATATCTGTAGAGATTTTATCTAAATCAAACCTGTTAGGATTCCTCTTTTCATCTATAAATAAGTCTTGATTCCATCCTATGGCATGAATACCATCTTTTATAGCATCTGGATGATCTTTAATAAATTCTTTAGACCTATTTATCATATCAGTAATTGATGTAACATTATCCAAGTTTACTTGAGCATTTGTATCTCCTAACATAATTAAGTGCATATGGGAGTCATTTAATCCTGGAATTACAGTCTTACCCTCACAGTCAATCTTTTCAAACAAGTCACCTTTTTCTTTTAATACATCTTCGTTACTTCCAACCATGGTTATAATTCCATCTTCTATGGCTAGAGCTTCTTCAAAATGTCCTCTATCTACATATATCTTTCCATTGTGTAATATTGTTTTCATTCCTACCTCCAATTTGCTAACAATTGATTATAATCTTTCTGCCTTAAGCTTTTTATCAAAATACATATAGAAAAATACTCCAACTATAACTGCTGCAAAGCCTGTGATTGCACTTACCGGATCTTCAAAGAAAGTATTAACTACTAGCCCTAAGAAAATCAATGCTGTTATATAAACAGAAACTGGATATAACCAAACTTTATATGGTCTTTCAATCTTTGGGAACTTCTTACGACAAATTGGCACAGCCAAAATTGTAAGGAAATTAAATATCATTCCTGTAAAAACAACTAATGTAGTAAGTTGGTCTAAGTTTCGAGACATTACTAATATTACAGATATGATCCCCTGTACTACTATGGCAGTAGTTGGAACCTTATACTTAGGATGTAATTTTTTATAACTTTTAAAGAAATGTCCTTCTTCTGCCATAGCATAATACATACGTGGTTGGGCCATAATAAGGCCATTTAATGACCCAAACATAGCTAGTACCATTCCTATTGTTACTATTATAGCACCAATGCTACCAAGTACTTTTTGTGCAACAGCTGTTCCTAAGTAAAAGTTTCCTGCAGTAATCATACTTGTTATTTCTTCATGACTAAGTACTCTAAATATTGAATAGTTAAATAATGTATAAAGTAATGTTACCCCGCCTATGCCAAATATGATCGATAAGGGTAAGTTTTTTCTAGGGTTTTTTACTTCTTCAGCTACTGTATTTAAATTTGTCCAACCTTCATATGCCCACAAGGTTGCAACAACTGCAAATGCAATCATGGTAAATATATTCCCACTTCCTGCTGATGCGGATTCAAAGCTTGATTTAAGTGATAAATCTGGTGTTACTTTACCAAAGAATAAGGCTGCTAACATTATTATTCCTATAGGTATTAATTTTGCTATCATTGATATGTTTTGAAGTCTATTAGCCATCTTAATTCCAAATAGATTGTAAACAGTTAATCCTATAATTATTACTATAGCAAACACTTTTATTCCTAAATCTCCCATGTCTACAAATGTTCTTAAGGCTGTAGCAAGGGCTATTGCAATTGCTGCAACTGATCCAGGTCCTCCTATTATCCAGTCCATAAAGCCTGCAAGAAATCCTACGGAAGGATGATATGCCTCGTTTAAATAAAGGGTCCTTCCTCCTGCTCTAGGCATGGCTGCACCTAGTTCAGCATAGCAAAGACCACCCATTAGAGAAATTAATCCTCCAATAATCCAACAAATAAGTGCCAATCCTAAATTCATTCCTGTTCTTTCGATTACATATGAGCCTAGGTAAAATATACCAGACCCAACCATAATCCCACCAATTAAGCTCATCCCACCAAATACACCAATTTCTCTTTTAAACTCAGTGCTTTCTGATGTTAATACTTTTAATCTGTCTTCTCCTGTGTTGCTACTTTTAGATCCCATCTTAAGTCTCCTTTTATGTTATTTATTTAACGCAATATAGTATATTCTATTCTCTTTCTACACTAATGTCAACCTCTTAAAATAAGTATTTTGATAACAATAATAATAACTATTCTCGTTTATTTGGAAGTTTTTATAAATATTTATATTGTTACCTTATCCTTCAATATTATGGTAGAATTAACTTGTATTTACTATATAAAATAAGATGAGGTGGTTAAGATGGATAGGTATATACCAGAGTTAAAAGGTAGTCTTAGAAGTCATATGATTGAGGTTCCTGAATGTATTAGAAAGGCTACTGGGATAAAGATTTTTGGCAAGCGGATTAAGTCTATCGCTTTTACTACGGATGTAGCCATAATTGAGAATATAAATGCTGATGCAGTAATTGCAGTTTATCCCTTTACCCCCCAACCTACCATTACCTCAGCTATTACCATGACAGCAGATGTTCCAGTTTTCGCAGGTGTAGGTGGCGGGGTTACATCAGGAAAAAGAGTAGTCAACCTAGCCCTAGATGCAGAATTTAAGGGGGCCATAGCTGTTGTAGTAAATGCGCCCACATCAAATGACACAATCATGGCTATTAGGGACACCATAGATATACCTATTGTTGTAACTGTTATTTCAGAACACACAGATATCCAGGCTAGGTTAGATGCTGGGGCAAATATATTAAATGTTTCAGGGGCTAGTAAAACCGTGGGTATAGTTAAAAAAATAAGGGAAAAATTTCCCCTTGTTCCTATAATTGCGACAGGTGGTCCTACAGATGAAAGCATAATAGAAACAATTGAGGCTGGGGCTAATGCTATTACCTATACACCCCCAACAACTGCAGATTTATTTAAGATATCTATGGACAAGTACAGAAATCAACAAGATTTAAAGGCAGATTCAAAGTAACTAAGTAGAAAAAGACAATAAAGGAGATGAAGGATATGGGTGGAAAAGTTCTTATATATGGTGGTAGCGGGGCAGTGGGGTCAGAAAGTGCTAAATTATTAAAAGACAAGGGTTATGACCTTCACTTAGTAGGTTCAAATAAAGAAAAGTTAGAAGAAATAGCTAATAGCCTTAATGCTAGCTTTAGTGTTGCTGATCTTAGAGATTCCTCTTCCTTTGAAAGAATAAGTGAAGAAGCTGGCAAAGAGCTTGCAGGCTTAATATATGCTGTAGGTACAATAAATCTTAAATCAATAAGAAGATTAGAGGAAGAAGACTTTATGAATGACTTTAAACTTAATGCTTTAGGGGCTGCTCTTGCTATAAAAAGTTCTTTAAATGCTTTAAAAAAATCAAAGCTAGGCTCATCCATAGTCCTTTATTCTAGTGTAGCAGTTGGCCAAGGGCTATCTATGCATGCTTCATTAAGTATGTCTAAGGGTGCTATAGAGGGTCTTACAAGGTCTCTTGCTGCTGAGCTTGCCCCAAACATTAGGGTAAATGCAATTGCCCCTTCCCTTCTTACAGACAGCACTCTTTCATCACTTATATTAAAGGATGAAAAGTCAATAGAAAATATGGCAAGTAGCCATGCCTTAAAAAGACTAGGTAGTCCTAAGGATATAGCTAAGCTAACATCATTTTTAATCTCACAAGACTCAACTTGGATTACAGGCCAAGTTATGGGAGTAGATGGAGGAAGGTCAGTTATTCAAGCTTAATTTAGTTAGGGGTAATCATTTGATTACCCCCTTATTTGCTTAATTTTATTAGTTTTCCATCTACTTCTAAATTTGAAAATTTAAATTCAGCTTTTATCCACTCTAAGGCCTTCTTATGGTAAAAAAACACATGGGTCTTATCATTTTTATAAGACCACTTGTCAAAGTCTATCCCCTCATCATAAATACTAGTCATACAAACTAAAGACCCCCCTTTTTTAAGCAAGTTACTTAACTTTAAAAACTCCTTATAGGGGTTATTAAAATGTTCTATAACTTCTGAAAGGATAATAAAATCGTACTTATCATAAAGATTTTTAGGATAATAGTGAAAGTAGGGGTCATATAATTTTATATTATACCCTTCTTTTTCTAAGAGGCTTTTTACAACAGGTCCTGGTCCTGCCCCATAATCTAAACCTATATGTCCTGTATTGTAGGTTTTTTTAATGCTCTCGACTATGGGTGAAACAAAGTTTTGATAACTTATATCTTCTATATCGTTATTATGAGTTTCATACCTTTCTTTTTCTTCTTCTAGACTAACATGGTCAAGTGGGTCTAGCATGATAGAAGAACATTTTTCACATTTATAATAAGTCTTATTTCTTTTTTCATAAAAAAAACTTGTATTAGAATTACAAAGTAAACAATTTATATTTTTTATCATCTTACCCCTACCTTCCTATCATTTAAAAAACTGCAGGTAGAAAGTTTTACCCTCCTCCTGCAGCCTTGTACATTTATTTATCTACCAACAAGGTATTTTAAATAAGGTGATTCTAATGGTAGAATCATAACCGTTTCACCATTAATTGTAGTCTTATAAGACTCTAGGGACCTGTACATGTTAAAGAATTCAGCATCCTTACTGTAAGAAAGGTTGTAAATCTTAGCTGCTTCTCTTTCACCTTCAGATTCAATTGTCCTAGCATCTGCCTCGGCTGTTGCTAACATTTCTGCAACTTGCCTATCTGTTTCAGCAATAATCTTAAGGGCTTCTGCATCACCTTGGGATAAGTATTCTTGGGCTGTACTTTCTCTTTCAGAAATCATCCTTTGGTAAACAGACTCTTCATTAGAAAGTGGAAGGTCTGCCCTTTTCATTTTTATATCAACTAATTCAATCCCACTAAAGTTTCTATCAAGGGTTTCATTTACTTGCTTATTTACAATATCATCTAAGCCCCCCCTGCTGTCCTTCTTATCATTTATTATATCACCATAGTTCATCTTACCTAGTTCTGTTCGGATACTAGAATAAACAATATCCCCAAGTCTAGATTCAGCTGCATCAAGGGTCCTTAAGGATTCTATCATTTGCTTAGGGTCCTTTACCCTCCAGAGGCTATAGTAATCAACCATCATCCTTTTTTTATCAAGGGTATTTATTTCTGCAGGTGGCACATCATAAACCAAAGTTTTCTTTGGTAATTTTGTGATAGTTTGGACAAAAGGTAACTTAAATTTAAGACCTGGTAAATCTTCAATTTTTACTATTTCCCCAAATTGACGAACTATTACATACTCATCTGCATTTACTACATATAAGTTGTTAGTTACAAATATTCCAATAAGGATTATTACAAGTATTATTGGGAGCAAACTTGCAAGGCCCTTTAATGGATTTGGCCCTTTTGGACCTATATCCTGCTCAGTCTTTTCTTCTTTTGGGTTATTTGCCTTCATTTCTTCTAAAAACTTCTTAAACATTTCCATTAACTCATTCACTATCATTACCTCCTTTTTTAACTTGATCCAGAGGTAAGTACTTGACTGTATTTGACCCTTCGTTTTCCTGCATAATGTATATTTGTACATTTGGCAAAACTTTTTCTAGGGTTTCTATCATAAGACGGTCTCTAGTTATATCTTTACTTTTTACATACTCGGAGTAAATAGCATCAAACTGGGCAACATCTCCACGGGCTTGTTCCATCCTACTTACCTTAACACCCTCTGCTTTACTGATTAAGGCTGCTTTTTGTCCTTCTGCTGTATTTATTTTTTCATTTTTGTAACGATTAGCTTGGTTAATCTTTGTTATCCTTTCCTCCCTAGCTGAGGCAACCTTCTTAAAGGCATTAGATACCTCTTCTGTAGGCAGGTCAACATCCTGCAAGTTAACATTACGAATTGCAATTCCAATATTGTAAGAATCAATAGTTTCAACTAGGGTATCCCTAATATCATTCATAATCCTAGTACGTCCATCAGTAAGAGCATCATCTACTAGGGATGATCCAATAACCCCTCTTAGGGTTGATGATGTTGCATTTGAAAGTATATTTACAGGGTCTTCAGAATTATAGATAAAGGCAATTGGATCTACTACTTGCCATTGCACTTCTAAGTCTGCAAGGATTATGTTTTCATCCCCTGTAATCATCTTTGCTTCTTGTTCCTTAACCGTTGTTCCACTTGTTTTATCCTCATAACCCAAAGTTAGAGAAAAAGTTTCCCTTGATACCTTAGTTACAGTTTGGATAGGATAAGGTAATTTAAACCTTAGTCCTGGTGGTATAATAGCGCTACTTGGTTTTCCAAAAGTTACTAGAACTGCGTATTCAGTCTGGTCTACCGTATAAAAACTAGTACTTCCAAGGACTAGAAATAGGCCTATTATAATTACTAAAATCATTATTTTTGTATAGTTTTTTGACATGTTATTCCTCCCTTTATAATATGATACCACTTAATGGCCCTGTAGGGGTAGTTATTTTAAAAATCTAAGTTAGAATTAAGCAATATTTGATTAAAAATAGGGCAATTGGATATAAGTATAAGAATGTAAGGTAAGAGTATTTATTAATCCTTAAGGAGGGATTTTTTTGAAATTAGCAGAAGCACTAATTTTAAGAGCAGATTTGCAAAAGAGAATGGAACAAGTAAGAAATAGATTGTATAATAATGTTTTAGTCCAAGAAGGAGAGTTGCCAAGTGAGGACCCTAATACTTTGCTTAAGGAATTTATATTACTACAAGATCAATTAACAAGTATTATAAAATCTATAAATAAGACTAATCATACTACTAAGTTTAATGAGACTATGATGTTATCAGATGCCCTAGTTGAAAGAGATGGAATCTTAGTAAAGAGAAATATCCTAGCAAGTGCTGCAGATAGGGCTAGTGAAAAACAAGATAGGTACTCAAGGACAGAAATTAAAAACGTGAGTACCATAGATATAAAAAAATACCAAAGTGAAGCAGATAAACTTGCCAAGGATTTTAGGGTCTTAGATACTAAAATTCAAGGCATGAATTGGAACATAGATTTATTATAGTTAGAAAAAGTTGGTAGCCAAAAAATATAAAAGTGAGTATAGCCTTATTTAGAGGAGATCTTGGGGAAGGGTCATGTGGTTTATATGCCACTTACAGCTTATCCCATAATTGTTACACCAGTACAAGTTGCAAATTATTGTTACTACCACATACTATTTTATATTTTAAGGTGAGGGTGGGTAAGGGGAAATTTTTCTAACCACTTGTATACAATCTCTCCAATATAATCTGCATCTTCCTTGTCACCTACAAGGTGGTCAACACCCTTTAAAGTTATAAAGCTTTTATTAGCATTTATAGTGTTAAAGAGTCTTAGACCCTCCTTGTAGGTGACTGTTTTATCTGCATTAGAATGAAAGATTAATATATCCTTATTAAATTCCTTTAAAATATCATCCACGCTTTCACTTCTTAGGTCTTTTAAGTAATCTAGGCCAATACTTAAGTTACTCCCTGCTAAATTTATTTTTACAGGCTCTTTCTTATCAAGTTGGGATTCAAATGCTGAAAAAATATTAATGAGGGCATCAAAATTAGATGGAGACCCAACAGTTATTACCCCCTCGATTGCCCCTAGGAGGTTACCTGCCTTTATAGATACTATACTCCCAAGAGAATGTCCCATTAAAAATCTAGGCTCCTTGTATTTTTCCTTTATATAATTATAAACTGAAATTACATCCTCCACATTAGTTGTAAAACTTGTCTTACTAAAGTCTCCCTCACTATCACCAAGCCCCATTGCATCATATCTTACAACCCCATAACCATAGGCTACTAAAAGCTTTGAAATGTTATTGTAAAGTTTATAAAGCTTAGAACATGTAAAACAATGGCTTATTATAAGAAAATCTTTAATATTATTCTCAGGTAATTCTATGATAGTAGATAATTTTTTATCGTATTTATTTGTTATTTCAAGTCTTTTTTGCACCTAAACCATCTCCTTTATCCTTGAGAAATTTACATAAGGGGGGCAAAGATTCTTATGACCTTGGCACTTAAGGTCATTAGGATATTGTATTTTTTTAAATCCCCATAAGTTACCCTTTGAGATTTTTTAAAAGTATTTTTAAAATCTAATTTGATATCTTCTATACTTTTAGTATCTTCCATATATAAGCCGCATTCAAAATGGTGGTAGAGGGACCTGTAATCTAAATTAACAGTTCCTACAACAGCCCTTTTATCATCGCTTAAAAATGCCTTTGCATGCATAAACCCAGGGGTGTATTCATATATTTTAACTCCACAATCCATTAGTTCCTTGTAGTGGCTTCTAGATTGGGCAAAGACAAACTTTTTATCAGGTATATGAGGCATTATTATTTTAACTTCAATTCCCCTTCTAGCTGCAAATTGCAAAGAAGTTACCATCTCACCATCTAGTATCAAATAGGGGGTCATGATATAAACGTATTCTTTTGCCCTATTTAATATATCCATATAAATCATTTGCCCAACCTTGTCATTATCAAGAGGTGAATCTCCATAGGGAAGGACATAACCCCTTACTTCTTTTTCAAGGGTCTTTGACTTATACTTATCTAATAAATAGGTCCTGTTTTCTTGATTGGCATTCCACAATTGTAAAAACATCAAGGTAAAGCTTTCAACAGATTTACCCTCAATCATTATAGCTGTGTCCTTCCAATGTCCATAAACTTCAACCTTATTAATATACTCATCAGCAAGGTTAATTCCACCTGTAAAGGCCACCCTTCCATCAACAACTAGTATCTTTCTATGGTCCCTGTAGTTATAGTGGGTTGATAAAAAGGGCCTTATAGGGGAAAACACCCTGCAAGAAATTCCCAATTTTCTTAATTTGTCTGGGTAGGAATGTGGTAGTAAGGCAAATTCACAAGTCCCATCGTACATAAACCTAACTTCTACCCCTTCTTTTACCTTATCTGATAAGATCTTTAAGATTTTTCCCCACATATAACCTTCATCTACAATGAAGTATTCCATAAAGATAAACTTTTCTGCCCTTTGCAATTGAAATAACATTTCCTCAAAAGCATCTTCTCCAAGGGGAAAGTACTTTGTTATGGTGTTTTCATAAACTGGATACCCACCTGCCCTAGTCGTATATGTAGCTAGGTTATAAAGACCCTTGTTTTCTTTCTTTAACCTTTTCATTAAATCCTCTTGATTTGTAAACTCACTTTGAGTTTCTTTTACTATGGCTTTAATTCTTCTTTTGATAGTCCTGTGACCAATATCTGCTTGGATAAATATATAAAGAAGTCCGCCAAAACCTGGTACTAACATAATCAAGGTAATCCAAGATAGCTTAACACTACTACTATGGTCAGAATTTATTACATATATAAGCATTACTATTGTAAATAATAATATAGTACCCACAGTAAAGGGAATTAAGCTTTCAATAAACCTAAATACAGTAATTAAAAGATATATTTGAACTAATAATAAAAGAGCCACAATTCCAGTTCTTCCAAATATTATTCTAAGTATACCCCGCTTACTTTTCTTTAAAAGTAGGACTTGATTTGATTTATTTAAGCTCATTTTCTCATTCCTTTATATTAATATATGACCTTTTTAAAGTATCATATCATATCTTAGACCTTTCTTTAATTAAAATTCCCATATAGGGCTTAAATTAAAAAAATCTCTTCCTTATACCTAACTCTAGGTAGTAAAGAAGAGAAGTTTACTTTTTCCAATTTTTTTCTTAAGTTTTTTTACTTGGTAAAATAGAATTCCCATTTCTAACAAATGTAGCTATTATTGATATGATAAAAATTACAATCCCACCTAATAAAACTATTTCTATGGTAGAGCTCATAAGAGGACTTAATTTCCCATTAGTATATGATTTGTATATACCAAAGAAGCCCCAGGCTACACTTATTGGAAATATTGCATTTTTATATTGGGATAAGTAAAACAATACAAAGGCAATAGCAATAAATAAAACTATTATGGTCCATATTGAATTTGAAATCCCAAAGCCACCCCAATTCTTTTGAACTAAGAAAAGGGCTACATTAATTACAGAAGCTATAAAGACCCATGCACTATAAAGGGTAAAGCTTAGAATTGGCAGGATATAGGAAATTTCAGCTCTGTTTTTATAAATTTTCTCAATGATAATAATTAAAGAAAATAGCATGGCAAAAATTAAGATAGTTGAAATCCCAAGTAACTCATAGGAAAAAGTAACAATCCAACCTATATTAAATACACTGCTAAGTATAAATAATGGAGATATTAATTCCACTACCTTGCTAACCCTAGGATCCTTTCTCTTTATAAAAAAGTAAATTAAAGTTATCAGTAACAAGCCATATATTACTCCCCAAATAGAAAATGCAAAGGTAGCAGGTGTGATAAGGGTAGTATACTTATCAGAAATATCTTTTTGTCCCATACCATTGAAAAATCCTGAAGAACCTAAATAATTAATTGCCAAGGTGGAAAAGTAAAAAATTAAATTTAATACTGCCCACTTTGTTGTCGATATACTCTTTTTATCATCCACAAAATTACCTCCTAATAAATAACATTACCATTTATTTACTACCCCTTTTATACTTTGCTTAGTCACAAATATACTATATTTATCTACTTAAAAATTAAATCCTACCCTTTAAGGATAGGATTTAACATGCTTTTACAGGTTAGAAATTGTAGATAGGACTTCCTTAAAATCTGGTACCTCTGATACTCCGTATATTTTAACCCATTCTACCTTGCCATTTTCATCAATTAAGACATTAGCCCTTTGTGATGCATCTAAGTCCTCATTAAATATACCATATGATTTTGCCACTCCACCTAGGGGGTTATAATCAGATAGCATAGTCAACTTCTTAATATTTATAACCTTTGCCCAAGCAGCTTTAGAATGCTCATGGTCTACATTTATCCCTATTGGTACTATGTTTTTATCTATGAAACTATCATAGGAAAGCTCTAAGCCTCTCATATGGTCTAGTCAACCTGCCGTCCAAGCTAGGGGGTGCCAGGATAAAAGAACCCTTTTACCTTTAAAAATCTTTTAAACACACCTTTTCTCCATTTTGATCTTTTAAGCAAAAATCTTTTGCTTCTTCTCCTACTTTAATTACTTCAGTCACAAAATCCCTCCTTAACCTTATCCTTATCCTAACAAACTATATAAAATTTAGAGCATGCCAAATTTAGCATGCTCTAAAACCTTACTCAATTGGAATCTTCCTAGTCTTTTCTTTTTCCTTACCCTTAGGAATTTCTATACAAAGAACTCCTTCTTCTAGTTTAGCTGTAATTCCCTCTTCTTCTATATCCCCCAAATAAACGCTCCTACTCATAGATGAGTACCTTCTTTCCTTGTGGATATAGTTTTTTTCTTCCTTATCTTCCCTTTCCTCTCGGTGAATAGAGATAGAAAGTCTACCTTCATTTAAGCTAAGCTCTACTTCTTCTTTTTTAATGCCAGGAAGATCTGCTTCAACTACATACTTATCTTCTTTATCCTTGATGTCTAACTTAAATGAGTCGTAGTTAAGATTTCTGCTTGTTGATAATGGACTTGTAAAAAAGTCATCTAACATGTTGTAAAAATCTTCAAATCCACCTGATGAAGTTAAAGAATTTTTCTTGTTAAAAGGTATTAAGCTTGCCATAACACATCTCCTCCTTTTTTTATTTATATTTCTTCCATATAACTATTACCCATTTAATAGGTAATTAATCAGGATTCTTAACTAAGTCTTTTTTAATCTAAGCCTAGTTAGTTTTAATTTTTCTTGTGAGATATTACTTTAACACCCTTGTTATCAGCAATTTCCTTAGCCCGAGCTTGGGCTTCTTTCTTGGTGTCATGTTTAGAATCTGCCCTTTTAGCTCCCTTAGTTATGACAATCCACTTTTCTTTCTCATCATCATACTTAACTTCAACATCCCTATCTTGGAGCCTAGCTGATGTATCTTCAGGGTCATTTTCATGTTCAGTAATATCCTTGTCTCTTATGTCTTTCTTATCCTTTTTGCTTGCATCTTGTGCCCATTCTTTAGCTTGAGAAATGGCAATTGGAATAGCATTTTCTTCCTTGTAGCCTTCTTTAACCATAGAATTTCCAATATCAATAGCCTTTCGCCTTACAATTTTATCTAAGTTTTTCATTGAATCAGGATAATCGTTTTCACTCCAAGGCATCAAGTTCCCTCCCTTCTTTTACATTAATTATAGGTTTATTGCCTGTCCGCCTGTCACCCCATAAATTTGTCCTGTAACATAAGAACTTTCTTTCGAAGCTAGGAAGACATAAACAGGTGCTAGTTCAACAGGCTGACCAGCCCTTTCTAGTAAAGAATCTTGGCCAAATTCTGGCAAGGCACCTTCAGGTTGTCCATGATCTAGTTGAAGTGGTGTCCAAATAGGGCCAGGGGCTACTGCATTTACCCTTACCCCCTTATTTGCAAAGTAACTGGATAAATTGATTGTAAAGTTACTGATAGCCGCCTTAGTTGCTGCATAGTCAAGTAGGGGTGAACTTGGATTAAAGGACTGCACAGAACTTGTGGTGATAATAGTAGAACCTGGTTTTAAATGAGATTCTGCAGCCTTTACACTTTCAAACATACTTATAATATTAACTTTAAAAGTATCTTCAACTTGTTTTATTGACAGGTCACTTAAATTAGTGTGGGCAATTTGCTGGGCAGCATTTAAAACTAATATATCTAGCTTGCCAAATTCATCAAGGGTTTTTTCTACAATTTCACTTGCTGCCCCCTCCTTCCTTAAGTCATAAGGCAATAAGAGGGCTTTAACCCCAGCGTCTTCTATGTGTTTTTTTACTACATTTGCATCTTCTTCTTCACCTGGGAAAAACTGTATGGCTACATTGGCCCCTTCACGGGCATAAGCTATTGCAGCAGCCCTACCAATACCAGAATCTCCACCTGTAATTAGGGCATTTCTACCTTCTAGCCTCTTATATCCCTTATAGGATTCTTCTCCACAATCTGGCTTAGGCTTCATCCTCTCTTGTAAGGCTGGTGTATCTTGTTCTTGGTCAGGAAATTTATCTGTATGATACATTTTTCTTGGGTCCTTTAAATTACTATCCATAAAAACTTCTCTCCTTTTTAACAATTTTAATTAGTATCCTATGATACTACCTACATTTAGTTTTTACCCACTCCCTTATTTTTTACATCATCAATTTTTTTAAATTTCTATAACATATTGTATAGGATAAGGATTTAATTTTATATAAGTTAAGCTTTAGACTAATAGGGTAAAAGATACATAGTTTAATAATTTAAAGGGGTGATTATATGGAAATAGTAATTATAGGTGGAGTCGCAGGAGGTATGTCAACTGCCTTTAAGGCCAAAAGAGAAAATCCAAACTTAAATATTACGGTTTTAGAACAAGAAGATTATATATCCCTTGCAGCCTGAGGCCTACCCTATTATATCGGTGATATATTTGATGATGTTGATGAGAATTTATTTGCAAGAACTCCAGAAGATGCAAGAAAAAGTAATATCAATTTACTAGAAAAGCACAGGGTAGAAAGTGTGGACTTTGATAAAAAGCAAGTATTTGCTAGGGACCTAGATCAGGATGTAGAAAAAGTATTTAAGTACGATAAGCTTGTTATAGCAACAGGTGCTTCCCCCTTTACTCCCAGTATAGAAGGTATAGATTCAGATAATGTATACACCATATCTAAACCCTATATAGTAAAAGAATTTAAAGCTAATATTAGTAAATACAAGGACATTGCAATAGTAGGTGGAGGCTTTATTGGAGTTGAGGTAGCAGAACAGCTTTCTAAGTACAAGCACTTAAACTTAAACTTATACCACTCACATGATCAAGTCTTAAACAAGGTCTATGATAAAAAAGCAGGTCAAGCTGCAGGAGATGAATTGAGTAAGCTTGGAGTTAAAATTTATTTTTCACAAAGGCTTAAAGACTTAGTCCTTGAGGATAAAAGAGTTAAAGAAGTTATTACCAGTAGCCGTAAGGATAAGGTAGATGCAGTAATCCTTGCTATTGGCTTTAAACCTAACACAGGGATATTTACTGATAAAAGGCTTGAAAAAATTAAAAACGGAGCAATAAAAATTGATAAGTATGGGAGAACCTCTATAAAAGATGTTTGGAGCGTGGGAGATTGTGCAAGTGTCCCCCATAAATTTTTAAAGGACCCCTATATACCCCTTGCAACATCTGCTAATAAGATAGGAAGGCAGATAGGGATTAACTTAGGGATAGAGGATGAAAATGACCTACAAGGCCAATACGAATCTATAAGTTCAAGTTCAGTCAAGGTTGGGAACTTAGAATTTGGGACAAGTGGTTTAACAGAAGACCAAGCAAGGGACTTAGGTTATGATTATGGTATAGGAGAAGCCCAAATCTTAAATAAGCCATCCTATATGGATGAGTCCCATAAAATTGACTTTAGGCTAATTTATGAAAATAAGACTAACAAAATTTTGGGGGCGAGGGTCTTTGGAAAAACTGATGCAGTCCTAAGGCTACTTCCCTTTACCACAGCAATACATGCTGGCCTTACAACCAACGACTTATCCTATTATGATTATGCTTATTCTCCTCCCTTTGCACTAACCTGGGAGGCTGTAAATACTATAGCTTCTGTATCAAGTAAGTAAATTAAAATAAGGTGGTTAGTATCCCACCTTATTTTACTTTTTTGTCTTTTCCTTTTCCTATGATATCTATAATCTCACTTGGTTTTTCAACTAAATAATTTGCCCCATTAGACTTTAACTCTTCCCTGCCCCTAAAGCCGCACAGAACACCTACAGAATCCATATTAGCATTTTTAGCAGTTATCATATCTATGCTAGAATCACCTATAAATAATACTTGTTCAACCCTTAAATCCATTGCTCTTGCAATTTCTAGGGCCGAACTTGGGTCAGGTTTTCTAACAATCCCCTGTCTATCTCCAAATGTTTTAACAAAGGGTATGTCACTAAAGTGTTTGTTTACTAAGTAGTTTGTGTAGTCATCCCTCTTATTAGAATTTACCCCTAGTTTTATTCCCCTTGCTTTTAATTCATTTAAAAGTTCTATAATTCCATCATAGGGTTTAGTTTTATTAGAGTAATTTTTCCCATAAGCTTCTAGAAATAGGGCAAGGGTTTCTTCTGAAAGCTCCTCACTTGTTCCCTCTGGCAGACAATTAATTAATAAGTTTTTAAAGCCTCCCCCAACCTTTAACTTGTATTCATCGTAATTAAAAATTGGAAATTTCATATGGTCTAGGGCCTTATTCATACTGTCTCCAATATCCTCTAAGGAATTTAAGAGGGTCCCATCTAAGTCAAAGATTACCCCTTTATAAGTATTCAAATAATCCACATCCTTTAAGTACATTTTTATAAAATTAAGCTTCTATTACTCTATACCCTAGATGGAATAAAATAATAATAAGGTTTTACTCAAATTACTTACTGTGATATTCTTAAGTTATAAATATTTACAGGAGGATATTAAAATGTTGACAATTGAAATGATACAAGAGGCTAAGGATAGGATAAAACCATATATTTACAAGACCCCTCTCTTAAGGGTTCCTGCTTTAGATGAGGATTTGGGATGTCAGGTTTATGTAAAATGTGAAAACATGCAAAAAACTAACTCTTTTAAGCTTAGGGGGGCTATGAACAGGTTATTAACCCTTGATAAAGAGGACTTAGATAAGGGGGTTATAACTGCATCTTCTGGTAACCATGGCAAGGCCACAGCTTTTGCAGCTAAGTCCATGGGTGTAGCTGCAACAATAGTCGTACCAGATACCATCCCTAATATAAAGGTTCAGGGTATCCTAAGTTATGGGGCAAATATAATTTATTCTATCCCATCAGAAAGATTGGCTCTTGCAGAAGATATCAAAGATAAAGAAGGCCTAACCTTTATCCCTCCATATGATGATTATTTTGTTATGGCAGGCCAAGGTACTATTGGACTTGAGATTATGGAAGACTTAGAAGATGTTAATACTATTCTTGTACCAATAGGCGGTGGCGGTCTAATAAGTGGTATTTCAACTAGTATTAAAGAAAGTAATCCAAAAATCAAGGTTATTGGTCTTGAACCTACTAATGTAAGCCGCTACACTCAAAGTATTAAAGAAGGAAAAAGGGTAACCCTAGATAAGGATTCAAGGACCCTAGCAGATGGGACAGGCACCCTAACGCCAGGGGAGAAAAACTTCCCAATCATAAAAAAGAATGTAGATGAAATCTTTACAGTAGATGAAGACTTTATTTTAAAAGGGACAAACCTCTTATTAAACAAGGCAAAAATCCTAGCAGAAATAACCTCCGCCCAAGTTATTGGCGGGGTCCTGCAAGGTAAATTGAAATTTAATCCACAGGATAAAGTAGTCTTTGTCTTATCAGGTGGGAATATTGGGATGGATCAGTTTGATAAATTTAAAGATGTTTTATAATTTAAATTAATGAAAGAAGGAACCTGCATACTTATTTGCAAGTTCCTTATTTTTATAAAAATTATAACTAAAAGATCATACTCACAATAAAAAATGTAATACCAGCAACTGTTCCGCTCATAAATACACCCCAAAATAAATCTACTATTGTTACTTTTAAAGGCCAATCCTTGACTGCAGCATGGTTAGTAAGGTCATATGTTCCATATGATACTAGGCCTAAAATTGATCCAGAATAAAGCGCATAAGACCATGAATCTTTTACAAGGGCTGGGTTAATAGCAAAGAAAACAAGTCCAAATACAAAAATAAAAGAAAAAAAGATTGTAGGTAAAAGCTTTGGACTCTTAGCCATAAGGTAGCCTATCTCTTTTTTATAAAAATTCTTTGCAACAAGACTAAGCCAAATTCCTTCAGTAACCATAAAAACTATAAAAGCGACAAGGTAAACTTTAACAAAATTTCCCATTTGAATTCTCCCTTTTTATTAATATTATGTAACCTTAAGTACTAATATTTAAAATTTTAATTCTTATCCTCCCAGAAGGAGTTTCTATATATACTTCATCACCTATCCTAGAACCCAGAAGGCTTTTTCCAATAGGTGATTCATTAGAAAGCTTATTTTCCAAGGGGTCAGCATCACTGGTACCAACTATTGTATATGTCTCTTTTAAGCCATCTGGCATTTCTTTAAAGGTAACCTTACTCCCAAGAACTACTCTTGAAATTTCAACTTTGCTAGGGTCAATTAATTCTGCATTAAGTAACATCTCTTCAAGTCTTATTATTCTTTCCTTTACTAGAGCTTGTTCTTTTAGCATTTCATCAAAGGCTGTATTATCAGCAAAATCACAGAAGCTTCGCAAATATTTAATCTCAGCACTTATTTCTGCTTGCCTTTTAACTTTTAAATAAACAAGCTCATCTTCAAGCTTTTTCTTACCCATTTCTGTCATTGGATATTTTTGTGCCATTAAAATTATTCTCCTTTATTTTATTATTCTTTTTTGGTCATTTATTTCCTTAGACACTTAAGGATATTGTACCATACTAAGCTTATTAGAATCCAAGAATCTATGCTAATTTATTCCCTATTTCCTAGCAAGACCTTTTAAAAATACCTTATGGTAATTATCCTTTATCTTTTTCCTGCTCTTTCAAAAATCTTTAACTTAGTTTATACTAGTACTAGTGTATTTAAATTAGGAAGGAGAATTTATGTTAAATATAGTTTTAATTTTAGTTTTGCAATTAATATATGTACCACTTTTAACCTTAAGGACCATTTTCTTAGTAAAAAATATGACGATTATAGCATCTCTTCTTGGATTTGCTGAAGCCCTTATATATGTATTTGGATTATCTTTAGTCTTTAGTGGAGACCAGGGACCTCTTGCTTTGTTTGTCTATGCTGTTGGTTTTGGCCTAGGTATTATAATTGGTGGAGCAGTTGAAAATAAGTTAGCCATAGGCTATAATTCCTTTGAAGTAAACTTAGTAAAAAGAAACGAAGACCTAATTAGCCACTTAAGAAGTGAAGGCTTTGGAGTTACAGTTTATGAAGGAGAAGGAAGGGATAGCAATAGGTACAGGTTAGATATTTTAACCATGAGAAACAGGGAGGAAGAACTTTTAAGCTTAATTGATAAGTATGAGCCCCAAGCTTTTATAGTATCCTATGAGCCAAGAAGGTTTAGGGGAGGGTTTTTAGTTAATACTATGAAAAGAGCTAGAAAACTACCTAAAAAAAAGACCCCTCTTAATCAAGATAAATAATATTTCACTTTCATATCCATAAGACAAAAAGTAGATGATTTAATTTTCATCTACTTTTTTATTATTTTTACCTGCTTTTAATTTCCACAAGTTTAGCTTTTAATTCATTTTCTATTCTATTTAACTCGATTTCTGCTTCCTTCCTCTTTTGGTGGCCTTCTTCTTGAATACGCATAACCTCATCTAGGGTAGAAATTAAGGATTCATTAGTAAAGCGAAGGGTTTCCATGTCAACTATTCCTCTTTCAGATTCTTTAGCTGTCTCAACAGTTGCCATCTTAAGCTTTTCTGCATTCTTTTTCAACAATTCATTGGTCATATCAGTAACTTCTCTTTGGGCTTTGGCTGCCTTTGTAGAATGATCTAGTCCTAGGGCTAAAACCATTTGACTCTTCCAAAGGGGTATTGTATTTACAATTGTAGATTGAATTTTTTCAGCCATTATAGTATTACTACCTTGGACTAACCTAATTTGTGGTGCCATTTGGATAGATATCATTCTGGTTAACTCAAGGTCATGTAGCTTTTTCTCAAAACGATTTGCTATAGCAAGCAAGTTGTTAAAGGCTTGTGCATCCTCAGGTAGACCAGTCTCTGTAGATTTATCTAAGAGTAAAGGTAGGTCTTCAGCTCTAACCTTAGCTAACTTCTTTTTACCTGCAAGTATATACATTGAAAGTTCTTTAAAATAAGTTTTATTAAGTTCATACATTTTATCAAGCATAGCTATATCTTTTAAAAGGTGAATTTGATTAGATTCTAGGGCTTCAGTTATTTTGTTGATATTAACTTCTGCTTTATCATATTTTGCTTTCATGGCAGTAATTTTATTGGAAGATTTCTTAAACATACCTAAAAAGCCTTTTTCATCTTCTTCAACATCAAAGCTTTTCAATTCTGTAACAACACTAGAAAGCATGTCACCTATTTCACCCAGGTCTTTAGTTTTTACATTGTTTAAAGCTGCTTCAGAAAAATCTGCTATCTTTTTTTGAGCTCCTACCCCGTATTGTAAGATCTGATTGGACTTGTTTAAGTCAATTTGGTTTGCAAAATCATCTACTATCTTTTGCTCTTCTGGTGTAAGCATACTTTCATCTAATTGAGGACTTTGAATTTTTAAAACATCCTCCTTGGACATTTCTTTACTTAAGACCGCTTCAGTTGATTCTTGATCTTCAAAAGGTTCAAAAGTTAGTTTTGGGACTTCTTGGTTCATTCTTTTTCCTCCCTAGTTTTATCATTTATTCTCATCTGACTATGAGTTAAGCCTTCTTGGGCAAACATAGTTTCTAAAACAGATATATCAGTTGAAATATCCATAGCCATATCTTGGAACAAATCATCTAATAAATTTTCAAAGGCAATATTGATAGTGTCCATAGTTTTTTCTATTTCTTCTTTTGAACTTCTTATGTTCTGTCCCTGGACAGGTTGATCATCTAGTTTTCTATATGCAGCTAATAGCTTTAAAGTAGTAGGCAAGAAGTAATCAGTAAATTTTCTTATTTCATCACATTTTTCTGGGTGTACTTCTACATAATTAAATATCTTACCCGTTACTTCTTCTAATCTATCTAGTTTGTTTGAAATTTCTTCTCCTGGTATTTCATCATTTGCTTCTCTAATTTCTAAGACCAATTTTCGACCCTCATCTAAAGTTTTCTTTACTTGGGGACTAAGAGAAGGCCTTTCCTCTGTCTTAACCTCAATTTCTTTACTTTTTTCACTAGCAAGGCTCTTTTCCACTTCAAGATATTGAATCTTTTGATATTGCTTATAAAGGTCATTAGTTAATATAAAAGTAGTCTTTTTATTATCAAGGTGGCCTTGGGGAAACATGCCACTAGAAATCATTTTCCGTAAGTCTTTTTCAATATACTTTTTACTTAAACCTGTTGCATAAGCTAAGTCACTAATCAAAATATAGCCTTTATCTGCCATGTACAATACATACTTTTGAAATCTTTTTAACCTCTTACGGTTAATATTTCCTTTTATACTTGCCCCTACACTTAAGAAAAACATAGGTAATAAAAAGGCTGCAATTGTACTAAAAAAGCTTCCCATCAAATTACCTAAAAGTGTTAATACAAATATGGCTATCCCAAATGCCCCAATCCCTATACCTCCAAAAACAGAAAGTAAAACACTTGATACTTGCCCCCTTGGAACAATATAGTCTTTTTGATTTAAAGCCCTTTTAGGCTTTAATTCTAAATTATTATCTTTACTCTTTATCTTTGTAGGTTTAGTTTCTATTATAGTGGATGTGATATTTTTAGATTTAGGATAATCAGATTCTTTAGTTTTATTGTTTGAGGTCTTTTTTTTATTATCAATATTTGTCCAGTTATTTAAGCCAATTGCCTTTCTAGCTTCATCTAGAGCCTCTTTAGCAATATTTTGAACATCGTGATTTAATCTTTTAAAATCCTCATCCTTTAAAGCATTTTGCACTAAATTTATAACTTTATCGCCTAAGTTTAAATTATTCCTATTATCCATTTCCGCCTCCAAGTGGCATTTTATGCTAAACTAAAAATTTTCTTTCTTAAATTATATCATATTTTTAATTCAATAGCAGTAAATTTAGAAATGACCTAAACCACTAAAACTAATGCTTAGACCTTCTAAGTTTTTTTTAGAAAACAAAAACAGTAGGGGATTAAACCTACTGTTTTTGTTAGTTTTATTAGTTTTTGTTAACTTACTTGTAAACCTTCTATTAAGACTTGATCTTCTTTGTAGTCTGGTGTTAACTTATATATTACTGTGTATATAATAAGTGCGATTATTAAGGCAGCTAGGCCTGATGGAAAATCTCCAGGAAGTCTTAAGTGGTATTGGAAGATATAACCCAATGCTCCCCCAATTAAAAATGATGCAATACCAGCCCACCTATACTTAGGTTGGATGTTTAAGGTTTCCTTAGAGTACTTAGACCTATTGTTTTTATTAACAATAAAGTAATCTGCAAGTATTGGTGCAACTATTGGAGGTCCTACAGCCCCTAGAATATTTATAAAGTTTGCAAAAAACATTTGGTATACTCCCAAGGCCCCAATTACAGTTCCAAATATACCTACAACATAAACTATCTTGCTACGGTTTATATCCTTAGCCCCAAAAGAGTCGAAAATTGGTCCTAGGTATAGGGAGTTACAATATAACTCACTTTGGTCCGTTGTCCATAGGGAAACCGTCCATGTAAAGACTCCTAAAATTGCTATTATTATCCCTTGTTGTACCATCCAAGCTACAAAGTTATAGTTACCATAAGATATGGTACTAATATAGCCTACTATGTTTAAAATTGGATTTGTAACTATAAAACAAGCAGCTGAACCCAACCAAACAGCCCTTATGTTTTTATTAAACCTAAATAAATCTACCCCCATTACAGACCCTGCTATCCAGCTTCCAACAAGGGCAGTTATACCTGAGCCTAAGCTCAAGCCTCCCTTTTGGTTGGCCATATTCATAAAGCTTTCAGCCCCTCCAGCTTGCTGTAGCATAACATATCCCATACTTATAGCAATAATAAGGATAATCCATCCCACATAGTTAGATACCTTCTCTATAGCTGTAATCCCCTTAGCTGCAGTATAAGTAAAAACTAAGCCCCAGATAATTGTTGCGATAAAGACCTCCAGGGAAATTGGCGGTATATTATAGCCTAAATTCATAGGGTCAATAACAACTATACCAGTTGGACTGCCTAAAAAGGTACCCCATATGTCCCCCACCATGCCTAATATACTTGAAAACCAACCCAAGGTCATAAGGGCCATGGCAAGCATAGGGATTACCATACCCTTTGCTCCGTAGGTATACCTTGACAATAAGGATAAGTTTAATCCTGTTCTTTGAGCAACTATACCTAAAAATCCAGTAAGTAAAAACAATGACCCCATTCCAAGGATTAAAGCTAGGACTGCATCTGAAGGTTTTAAGCCTGGCATATTGCCATGGCCTGCAAGTATTCCCCCAACTACAAGCCCTGTTACTACATATCCAAAACCAACCCAGACCCATACTTGAGCCCAAGTAGATCTCCTTTTGTTTAAGGGAACTGGCGAGAGCATAAAGTCATTATGTTCTTCTTGGAGTAAAAATTTATTATCTTCTTCATTTTGAAACTGGTCCTTATTAGTAGCCATAAATTATCCCCCTCTTATATAATATTTTTATTTTAACTTTGTAGTGGCGTGGTTTGTAGTATTATAATTCCAGTCCCTTTCGTTTAAGTAATCAATGGCTTCAATAAGGCTTTTTATTAATACATCATTCATTTTCTTGCCTTTTTCTGCACTACCCTTAGTTGCATCTCCTGTTTGTCCTGTATCAGTTATTTCAGAAAAATCCCACTTAACATCCACATATGGTGGTAGGTTATCTGGTATAACAGATGTTGCCAAGTCAGGCTCACACCAATCTGGGTAGTAATAATACATAATAGAAGTTTCTCCTTCGCCAGCATGTCCAAGGCCATTCCATACTTCAAATGTCCCCTTAGGCAATAAGTTTCCTGCAGTTACCCACCACTCTGGTAAGGCTATAATTCTTGCATCTGGATATTTCTCCTTGATTTGACGACTTGCAACTTCAATAGGGGCAATATTACCATCATGACCATTTATTATAATCACCTTATTTATTTTATTCCTAAGTACAGATTCAATTGTTTCATAAATAACCCTAATAGTTGTCTCATAGCTTAAGGTCAATGAAAAGGGGAAGGTATCATAATGGGCACTGTAACCAATAGTAATTGGGGGTAGGACTAGGATATCATCATAGTGGTCTGCAAGTTGCCTAGCTATCTTATAGGCTACAAGGGTATCTGTGCCTTCTGGTAAGTGATAGCCATGGGCCTCACATGAGCCAATTGAAATTATAGCCTTATCAAAGGAACCCTTAATTACTTCATTTGCTGTCATCTTATACAATTCATATTTTTTCATAGCTTTTATCCTCCTTATGTATTTTTCTAATGCTTTTTGATATTGTGAAGTAGTGTTAAAGCACTAAAGTTCCTTTTATAATACTACATTTCCCCCATTAAATCAATAATAAGCTTAATTGTCTTATCTATTCCCACTCCTTCCAAATCTCAGGTTTGTAACCAACACTAGCTTCTTTACCATTTCTAACTATTGGCGTATTTAGGACTTTTGGATTTTTAAAGACTATTTCTTCACGAATGTCATTTCCCTTTATCTTGTGTAAATTTAATTTCTCATAATCCTTAGCTTTTGTATTTATTAGATTGTTTAAACCTACAGAAGCTTTTACACTTTGAAATTCTCCCTTACTTAAACCATACCTAAACAAGTCTACATATTGGTACTTTATATTCCTTTCCTTAAAGTACCTTTCTGTCTTTTTTGTATCAAAACATTTATTAGCCCCATAAATTTGAATATTCATTATCCTAGCAACTCCTTATTACTTGATTTTTCTACCTCTTATCTTTTTATCATATGATACAATGAAATTAGGATATATGCAAAAAATATTAAAATTATATTTTAAAGAAGGGAGATTTTTATGAATAAAGATTTTCTATATATAATGTATGGAGATAATCCAAGAACCATGATAAAAGAAGCCTTAGCTAAGACAAATATACTAGAAGATATTCCTTCAAAAGACTCATTAATTGGTATAAAGCCAAATCTAGTAGTTGCAAAACCAGCTGAATTAGGGGCAACTACTTCTCCAGCTTTAGTCGAAGGACTTATAGAATACCTTAAGGAAAAGGGCTACCATAACTTAGTTATTATGGAAGGTTCCTGGGTGGGAGATAGAACTTCTCTGGCCTTTAAAGTATGTGGGTATGAAGATTTATCTAAGAGATACAATATCCCCCTAGTGGACTTACAAAGGGATAAGTATAGGGACTATAAAATAGAAGAAACTACCATCTCTATATGTAACAAGGCAATGGATGTGGATTACTTAATAAATATGCCAGTATTAAAAGGCCATTGTCAAACTAATATTACCTGTGCTTTAAAAAATATGAAGGGTTGCATACCAGATAAAGAAAAAAGGAGGTTTCACACCTTGGGCCTTCATAAGCCCATTGCATATTTAAATAAGGCATTAAAACAAGATTTAATAATAGTTGATGGGATTATAGGGGATTTAAACTTTGAGGAAGGTGGAAACCCAGTTCAAATGAATAGGCTTATATTAGGAAAGGATCCAGTACTTGTTGATTCTTATGTAAGTCAATTATTAGGTTATGACATATCTGATATTCCCTATATAGAAATGTCAGAAAAGCTTGGGGTAGGGTCCTCTAGCTTAATAGATGATCATATAAAAGAACTTAATGAAGACAAATCACTTATGACCATACCAAAGACCAGATTGGTAGAAGACCTGGCAAAACATGTTAAAGAGGACATGGCTTGTTCTTCCTGCTATGGAAGCTTAATCCATGCACTAGATAGGTTAAAAGACAGGGGGTCCCTTATCAATATAGATGAAAAAATTCATATTGGACAAGGCTTTAAAGGAAAGGAAGCAAAAGGGATAGGCATTGGCACATGCACAAAAGGGTTTGAAAAAAACCTGCCAGGATGTCCACCCAAGGCTAAGGATATAGTTGATTTTTTATTAAAAGACCAATAACAAATTTCTCTAATTAGTTTTTAATCAGGTAAGACCCGCCTGAGCTTATTCTTTAGTGATACTGTCTTATAATTTATGCTTAGTCTTTGGAGCTCCTTATTATTATGTGGTTTCATCTACCAAGTATGGGTTTTTCTTATTTCTGTCTCACTTATATCAAAATACTTGTAGTCTACCTTCTCTCCCCTATCTGGAATAGGATCTCCAAATGTTACATCTATTATTACTCTTTTACCATCTAAAATTGCCTCTGTCCATATATGGTTTTGCCCATCTACTTGGCCACTTACTCCCTTTACATTTTCGATACCAGAAAGTCTCAATAAGTAATTATACGAAGACACATAACCTTGACAAACAGCCTCTCCATTTACTATCTGACCAAAGCCTGAGGATGTTGCAACTGAATTCCTATCTAGATACTTGGTGTTTTGTACTACCCAAGTATATATTGCTCTTGCCTTATCTTTTTCACTTTGGTTTTCACTTATCTTTCCTTCACTTTTTAAGCCATCTATTACATTTATTGCTCCTACTTCAAATTCATCTAGCATCTGACTAATATTCCTATTGTTAGAGGTTTGCCTTGGGATCAATGATATTGCTATTTCACTTAAAAACCCATTGCCTTCAATTTGGGTATTTATTTCACCAATATAGGACATGTATTCAGGGTGCTGTGAACTTATTGAATGTAGTGCATCAGTAATAACTGGAAAATCTTCTTTAATAGACTTACTTTGTTTTTTTCCAATATAATTAAACTTTCTGCTAAACTCTCTCCTATCTATCATATCTAAAAATTCTGCCTCATACTCCTCTTTAGTAGAAGGTTGGTCAACTTTGTGGGCCATAATATTTTTAGGTAGGTTAGAATTAACATTTCTTGATTTGTCATTGTCTTCTGTTTCAAAAATAGGCTTACTAACCATATTGTTAATCAAAGTTGTAATCCCAGTCTTTGTAAGATCTCCATCTGTATTTATAAATAATGACACTAACATTATTAAAAGTGCAGAGATTATTAATAATTTTCTAATAAAGGCATATTGTTTTTTCATAATTAATATCTCCCCACCTAAGTTTATACACATATTTCTTCTTCATTTATATCTGATATAAACTATTTAATATTATTAAGCCTATTTTTTGTTTTATTTTTTAGTTCAAGTGTTTTTATAAGCTTCCAGCTTGCTTTTTCTACCTGGCCAAGGGCGTGTTCATTCCCCATAGCTTCATCTTTTTTATATAAATTTAGGATCTTTACAGTTTCAACTATTCTATACCCTAAGCCCTCAAGAGGTTTTGTCATAGCTTGGGCAGTAAATCCCATATCCTCTTCATTATTCTGCTCACAAATAGCTATAACAAGGGCATGTTTCCCACCCATGGCTTCAATGGTACTAGACCATACTGACCGATCATCATCTGCAAAAACTTGAAAACAATAAAGTCTATCTATAAAGGCCTTAATATCTGAAGTAACATTGTAAAAGTATGTAGGTGAAGCAATAACAAGGGCATCTGCTTCTATTAAGAGTGGATATATCTTTTGCATATCATCTTTTATAATACACTCATAAGTATCCTTGCATGCCTCACACCCATTACAACCACTAAAGTTATAGTCCCCCAGATATACTACATCAGTTTCTACTTCTTTAGATTTAATTACATCCAAAGCTTTATTTACTAAATAAGCAGTATTCCCATTTTTTCTTTTACTTCCAACTATTCCTAATACCTTCATTTAAAACCTCCTTGAAGTATCTTTGATGTTTTAAGAATTTGTAGGACTTTCAGCCATCTGTCAACAATCTTCTATCAGCATATTTGTATCTCCTATATTAGCAGTTTGATAAAAGCGAAAATAAAAATAGGCATAGGCACACGACTACCAAAAACACGAATGTGAATAAACTACAGATGTATATTCCTTTCATTATTTATTAAAGCGTTGTTTCTAAACTACAATAAATATTAGATTACTTGAATATTAACCTATATTACCTTTTCTATTTATAATTCTAACATCATCAAAATCACATTCGGTTAAATCAATATTATCTACAAATAGAATTCCCTTAATCCTTACATTATCAATATAATTACTATTTTGATACTTTATAAAATGTTTATATTCTAACAATTCTTCTAAGCCTTTGTACATATATGACCTATTATTGGTATATTTCACTTCACCTATCTCTATTTCCTCAATTTTATCATTGTTTTTATTGATTTTTAGAATTATTAAATCTGGCCTACCTTTCCAAAACA
>CAZSLV010000010.1:0-28945 GCA_964607545.1 uncultured Gudongella sp.
GTGTGGCTTTGAAAGTATAATCAGATTTAATATTAAAAAACAAATGCTAAAAAGAAGAGAAAAGTACCAAGCCTTGTTTACAGAGAGTTGATGGTAGGTGGGAATCAACAATAGGGAGGTATGTAATACTAGTTTCTGAGCAGCTTGACCCAAAGCTATTGCAAGTAGGTCATGTACGGTTTCCACCGTTATATGGATACCAGATATTAGTCTGGGATAAAGGCAGAGAATTTTTTGCAAATTAGGGTGGTAACACGAGAATATACCTCGTCCCTATAAGTTTATACTTATAGGGACGGGGTTTTTTATTACAAAAAAATTTAAGAATAGGTGGGAGAAAAAAATGACAAAGCAAATAAAGTTTTTTGACACAACATTAAGAGATGGGGAGCAATCACCAGGTTGCAGCATGAACAAGAGGGAAAAAATAATGCTTGCAAAACAACTAGAAAAAATGGGGGTAGATGTAATTGAAGCAGGGTTTGCTGCTGCTTCAATAGGAGATTTTGAATCAGTAAAGGCTATTGCAGATGAGATAAAAAACTCATCCGTAGCTGTTCTTGCAAGGACTGTAAAGGGTGATATAGATAGGGCTTGGGAAGCTGTAAAGGGAGCAAGGAAACCAAGAATTCATGTCTTTATAGCAACTTCAAAGATACATATGGAGTCAAAGCTTAAGATGGAAGCAAATGAGGTTATAAAAAGGGCTGAAGAAATGGTTGCCTATGCAAAAAGTCTTTGTGATGAAGTTGAATTTTCAGCTGAAGATGCTACAAGAAGCGATGTAGATTTTCTTGCAGAAATATTTGACAAGGCTATTTTAGCTGGTGCAAGTATTATAAATATTCCAGATACTGTTGGATATACAACACCAGATGAATTTTATGACTTTATTACTGCTATAAAAGAAAAGTCTAAATATATAAATGATGTAGAAATATCAGTTCACTGTCATGATGACCTAGGGCTTGCAGTAGCAAATTCTTTAGCAGCAGTTAGGGCTGGGGCTACTCAAATTGAAGCAACTATAAATGGCATAGGGGAAAGGGCTGGTAATGCTGCCCTTGAAGAATTGGCCATGGTTATTAAGACTAGGAAAGATATTTATAAGGCGGATACAAATATTATAACAGAGGAAATAACAAAGACTAGCCATATGCTTTCAAATATAACAGGGGTTAATGTACAACCCAACAAGGCTATTGTAGGGGCAAATGCCTTTTCCCATGAATCTGGAATCCACCAGCATGGCATGTTAAGTAATAGAGAGACATATGAAATAATGACTCCAGAATCTGTGGGCCTTAGTAAGACAAACCTGGTGCTTGGAAAACATTCAGGAAGACATGCCTTTAAAGATAAGATTATATCTATGGGCTATGATATAACTACAGAAGAACTTGACCGTGTATTTATTGAATTTAAGGCATTGGCAGATAAGAAAAAACAAGTGTTTGATAGGGATATTGAAATTCTTTTGACAAAGGGTCTTAAAGAAGAAGATGCATACTTTAAACTAGACAGGTTTGTTATAAATTCTGGAAATACTATTACAACAACTGCATCTGTAGTCATAAATGTAAATGGAGAGAAAAAAGAAGGCATAGCCTTTGCTAAGGGTCCTGTAGATGCAGCTTTTAGGGCAATAGAAGAGTGTATTGACATAGAAATTAGCCTTGAGGATTACTCCCTTCAATCTATAACAGAAGGTACAGATGCCCTTGGTTATGCAAGTGTCAAGCTAAGATACAAGGATGAGATTTATGTTGGCAGGGATGCAAATATAAATGTAGTTGAAGCAAGCATAAAGGCATATGTAGATGCTATAAATAGGATTATGGAACAAGAAATAATTATAAAAAACCAAGTTGTATAGGAGGAAAAATAGATGGGAATGACAATGACACAAAAAATCTTAGCCTACCATGTGGGAAGGGATTCTGTAAAAGCTGGTGAATTTATAAATGCAGATTTAGATATGGTCTTAGGGAATGATATTACTAGCCCACCTGCTATAAATGTCTTTAATGAAATGGGTAAAGATAGGGTCTTTGATAGAAAAAAAGTAGCCCTAGTTCCAGACCACTTTACACCCAATAAGGATATAAAGTCAGCTGAACAATGTAAAATAATGAGGGAATTTGCTTATTCTCAAGATATAGAAAACTACTTTGAAATAGGCCAGATGGGAATTGAACATGCCCTCCTACCAGAAAAGGGCCTAGTAGTCCCAGGGGATGTAGTAATAGGAGCAGACTCCCACACATGCACCTATGGGGCCCTGGGAGCCTTTTCAACTGGAGTTGGGTCTACTGATATGGCCGCTGGAATGGCAACTGGCAAGGCCTGGTTTAGGGTCCCCTCAGCCATTTCCTTTAAACTTATAGGCAAGAAAGACAAGTGGGTTAGTGGCAAGGATATAATCCTTCATATTATTGGAAAAATTGGAGTTGAAGGGGCAAGGTATAGGTCTATGGAATTTTCAGGTGAAGGGATAAAACACTTAAATATAGACGATAGGTTTACAATTTCTAATATGGCAATTGAAGCAGGGGCAAAAAATGGAATTTTTCCAGTAGATGAAGTTACAAGAAACTACCTTAAGAATCGGGCAAGAAAGTCTTATAAGGAATATGAACCGGACAGTGATTGTACTTATGATGAAACTTATGAAATAGACTTAAGTAAAGTAAGGCCTACCATCTCTTTTCCCCATAGTCCAGATAATACAAGGACTATTGAAGAAGTAAATAAGATGGAGAAAATTAAGATTGACCAAGTAGTAATTGGGTCTTGTACCAATGGTAGGATAGAGGATATGAGGATGGCGGCCAAAGTCTTAAAGGATAGGAAGATTGCCAAGGGGGTAAGGGCTATAATATTTCCAGCTACCCAAGAGATCTACCTACAAGCAATTGAAGAAGGCTTGGTAAAGATTTTTATAGAGGCCGGGGCTGTATTTTCTACCCCAACCTGCGGACCATGTTTAGGAGGCCATATGGGAATCCTAGCAGGGGGTGAAAGGGCTGTTTCTACTACAAATAGAAACTTTATTGGTAGGATGGGTCATAAGGAATCAGAAGTTTATCTTGCAAGTCCCTATGTAGCAGCTGCCTCAGGTGTTTTAGGCTATATAGCAGGGCCACAAGAATTGGAGGATTAATTATGAAATTGACGGGAAAAACAATTAAGTTTGGGGATAATATTGATACAGATGTAATAATTGCAGCAAGGTATTTATCTACTTCAGACCCAATAGAACTAGCAAGCCACTTAATGGCTGATTTAGATGGGAGTATTGCTTTAAGGATATCAAATTACAAGGTCATGGTTGGGGGAAAAAACTTTGGTTGCGGGTCTTCAAGGGAACATGCCCCAATAGCTATCAAGGGGGCAGGTATTGCTTGTGTTATAGCAGAATCTTTTGCCAGGATATTTTATAGAAACTCCCTTAATATAGGACTTGCAATAATTGAAAATGGGGAAGCTGCTAAGAGGATAGAGGAAGATGATGAAGTGGAAATAGACTTTTCTAGGGGACTTATATACAACAAGACAAAAGATGAGACCTATGTATCTTCATCCTATCCTGAATTTGTACAAAGCATAATTTCAGAAGGTGGATTAGTAAATTATATAAAGGCACAAGGAGATAAAAACAATGAAGTATAAAGTGGCCCTAGCAAAGGGAGATGGAGTAGGAAGAGAGGTTATAGATAGTGCTTTAAGAGTCCTAAAAGAAGTAGAAAATAAGTTTAATATAGACATTGACTATAAGGAAGTTTTAGTTGGAGGGGCAGCTTATGAAGCATATAAAAATCCCTTGCCAGAAAATTCTTTAAAGGAAATTAAAGGGTCAGATGCAGTCTTATTTGGGGCAGTTGGCGGACCAAAATGGGATAATTTAGAATTAAAAAACAGGCCTGAAAGGGCAATCCTAGCCTTAAGAGAAGGTTTAAATTTATTTACAAACCTAAGACCAGGTATCCTATTTTCTGAGTTAATAGAAGCATCCCCACTTAAAAATAATATAATTATGGGTGGTTTTGATATTTTAGTTGTAAGGGAACTATTAGGTGGAATTTACTTTGGAGAAAAGGGAACATCTAATACTGACAATGTAAGGCTTGCTTTTGATAAAGAAGTTTACAGGGATTATGAAGTTGAAAGGATAGCTAGGAGGGCATTTGAATTTGCAATGACTAGGAAAAAAAGTCTTGTAAGTGTGGATAAGGCCAATGTCCTTGAAAGCTCTAGGCTGTGGAGAAGGGTTGTTGAAGAAGTTTCGCTTGAATATCCAGAAGTTTCCCTAAGCCATATGTATATAGATAATGCTGCCATGCAAGTTGTAAGAAACCCCAAGCAATTTGATGTAATCCTCACATCAAATATATTTGGCGATATCTTATCTGATGAGATTAGTATTTTAACAGGTTCAATTGGTTTACTCCCATCGGCAAGTCTAGGAGATGGGACAAGGGGCTTATATGAACCAATCCATGGCTCTGCACCAGATATTGCTGGTAGGGATATTGTTAACCCAATTGGGGCAATCCTATCAGCCTCTATGATGCTAGAATATTCTTTAGATAATAAAGAAGCTGCAATCCACATAAGACAAGGAGTTTGCAAGGCCCTTGAAAGGGGTTATAGGACAAAAGACATAGCCTTATTTGAAGAAAATTATATAGGGACAAGAGAAATGACAAGTAGGATTATAGAAATGCTTTAATAATTCATTATATAGAATATTTAAAAATTTAGAAAAAAGGGCTTGACTAAAGTGAAAATAAGATATAGTATTAGATTTAATTTAATAAACATAAAAGCTATGACGGAGACAAAACTGTTACTTCTTAACAACAGAGAACTGATGTAGGGTGAGAATCAGGGTTAAAGAAAACAGCAATGATCACTCCTTATGCTATCAAGGTGAAATGAAAAGAGTAGCCAAGATCGGGAGTCTTATACTATAAGACGAGTCACCGTTACATGACTAGGGCTAGATAGTTTTTTGGCCTTATTAAGATAATTTTCTTTTAGGAAGTTATGAACTTGGGTGGTACCACGATAATTCGTCCCTAGTATATTTATATATACTAGGGATTTTTTTATTTATAAAAAAACAACCCTAGGGATGGGCGACTTTGTCCATCCACCCAAAAATAACAACAAATAAAAATTAGGCAGGTGGTAAAAATGGAAGAAAAAATGATAAAGGGAGCAGAAATCTTACTTGAATCCCTTAGTAGACTTGGGGTTGACACTGTCTTTGGTTACCCTGGAGGGACAGTGATTCCCATATACGATGCCCTCTATGATTTTAAAAAGATAAACCATTACTTTGCAAGGCATGAACAAGGGGCCTCCCATGAAGCAGATGGGTATGCAAGGTCAACTGGTAGGGTTGGGGTCTGCATAGCAACATCAGGGCCTGGGGCTACAAACCTAGTAACAGGTATTATGACAGCCCACATGGATTCTATCCCTTTACTAGCAATTACTGGTCAAGTGGGGTCAAGCCTTCTTGGAAAGGATGCCTTTCAAGAAAGTGATATTGTGGGGATAACCCTTCCTATCACTAAGATGAACTACCTAGTAAAGGATATAAGAGACCTTCCCATGATAGTAAAAGAAGCACATTTTATAGCTTCAACTGGAAGGCCAGGACCAGTGCTTATAGATATACCTAAAAACATACAAACTGATACTATTACCTATAAAGAATATGAAAGCTTATTTAAAAGGGAAGTAAACCTAGAAGGCTATGTACCAAATTACAAGGGCCACCCTAAGCAAATAAAAACAGCTGTAGAACTTATAAAAGAAGCAAAGAAACCCCTAATTATAGCAGGGGCAGGCCTTATTAAGTCAAGGGCTTGTGAAGAAATAATGGAACTTGCAGAAAAAAGAGATATACCTGTTACAACGACTCTTTTGGGTTTAGGGGCCTTTCCAAGTGACCATAAACTTTGCTTAAATATGCTAGGTATGCATGGAAGTGTTGCATCAAACTTAGCTACAGAAGAAGCAGATTTAATAATAGCTTGTGGAATCAGATTTGATGATAGGATAGCTGGGGACCCAGAAAAGTTCTGCAAGGATGCAAAGATTATCCACATAGATATTGACCCAGCAGAAATTGAAAAAAACAGGCTTATTGATGTTCCAATTGTAGGAGACCTAAAGGGTGTTATAAGTGAATTTAATAATAGGTTAGAGGCTACAAAAAATCCAGAGTGGGTTGATAAGGTCAATAAGTGGAAGAACGACTACCCCATGGTTTATGTAAAAACTAGTGATAAGTTAATGCCCCAAGAGATTTTAAAGACCCTTGATGAAATAGTTAAGGGGGAGGCAATTATAGCAACAGATGTAGGTCAACATCAAATGTGGGCAGCCCAGTACCTAAGGTTTAATAAGCCCTATAGGATGCTAACATCAGGAGGGTCAGGTACAATGGGTTTTGGATTACCAGCAGCCATAGGGGCCCAGGTAGCTAACCCAGATATGCTAGTAATTGCAGTAGTAGGGGATGGGGGCTTTCAAATGACCTACCACGAACTTATGCTCCTAAGTCAATACAAGCTACCTGTTAAAATCCTTATGCTAAATAATTCCTACCTTGGCATGGTAAGGCAGTGGCAAGAGTTATTTTTCGACAAGAGGTATTCATCAGTTGATTTAAATCTTAATCCTGACTTTGAAAAGATAGGACAAGCTTATGGGATAGAGACTAGGACCATAAAAACTAAGGAAGAATTAGACAAGGACCTTGAAGGTTTAATAAGAAGCAATAAGCCAGTAATAATAAATTGTATAGTTGAAAAAGAAGCCAATGTATTTCCAATGATACCATCAGGCAAGAGTGCAGCCCATATGATTGGTTTAAGGGGTGAATTTTAAATGAATACCTATGAAATTTTGATAATAGCAAAGAATAAGGATGGTATAGTAGCAAGGATTATGTCGCTTTTTAACAGACGGGGCTACTATGTAAAGAAAATGACTGCAGGGACCACAAATAGGGATGGGTATGCTAGGTTGACCCTTAGTGTAGAAGGGGATGAAATGATCCTTGACCAAATACAAAAACAAGTTTATAAAATTATAGATGTTACCAAAGTAAAGGTTTTTCCTGAAAGTGGAGTCCTAAGGAGGGAGATGATGCTTATTAAAGTCAAATCTTCCAATGAAACTAGGGCTGGCATAGTCCAAATAGCAGAAATTTACAGGGGCAGTGTCCTTGATGTTTCAAACACTTCTATAACAATAGAATTAACGGGTGATGTAGAAAAGCTAGCGGGCTTTGTTGAAATGATGGAAACCTATGGAATTCTTGAAATAGCAAAGACAGGAGTGCTAGCAATGAGCAGGGGAGAAAAAATGTAACAAAAAATACAAACTAGGAGAGATGAAAAATGGCTAAAATGTTTTATGAAAAAGATTGTAATATGGATTTATTAAAGAGTAAGAAGGTTGCAATAATTGGATATGGGAGTCAAGGTCATGCCCATGCACTAAACCTTAAAGAATCAGGTATGGATGTATGTGTAGGCTTATATGAAGGCAGCAAGTCTTGGGGCAGGGCAGAAGAAAAGGGACTAAAAGTAATGACAGTAGCCGATGCAAGTAAGTGGGCTGATGTTGTAATGATGCTTGTTAATGATGAAAAGCAAGTTGAACTTTATGAAGAACATATAAGAGACAATTTAGTAGGAGGAAATTACTTAGCCTTTGCCCATGGTTTTAACATCCACTATGGACAAATAGTACCAAATAAGGATGTAAATGTATTTATGGTAGCTCCAAAGGGTCCAGGACCTACAGTCAGAGGCCAGTACCAGGATGGAAAGGGAGTTCCTTGTCTAGTTACTGCCTACCAAGACCCATCTGGAGATACCTTTGACTTAGCCCTAGCCTATGCAGCAGGAATTGGTGGATCAAGGGCAGGCATCCTACAAACTACCTTTAAGGAAGAAACAGAAACTGACCTTTTTGGAGAACAAGCAGTTCTTTGTGGTGGGGTGACAGAGCTTATGAAGGTTGGGTTTGAAGTTTTAGTTGAAGCTGGCTATGAACCAGAAAGCGCATATTTTGAATGTATGCATGAAATGAAGCTTATAATTGATATGGTAAATGAAGGTGGACTTTCCTTTATGAGAAATGCAGTTAGTGATACAGCTGAATTTGGAGATTATGAAGTTGGAAAGAGGATTATAACAAAAGATACAAAAAATGAAATGAGAAAAGTGCTTACTGAAGTTCAAGATGGCACATTTGCCAAGAACTGGATACTAGAAAACAAGGCCAACAGACCAAGCTTTTTAGCTAAAAGAAGAATGGAACAAAACCATCCAATAGAAGTGGTTGGAAGGGAACTTAGAAAGATGATGTCCTGGTTAAAGAATTAAGATTAATATAAATGGAGGAGATATAAATGACAGTTTCTTATGTATTTTTTAATGGAGAAATTAGAGATGAAAAAGATGCCCATATTGGGATAAGGTCAAAGGCCTTTAACTATGGCCTGGGATGTTTTGAGGGAATCAGGGCCTACTGGGATGATGAAAGTCAGCAACTATATGGATTTCGCTTAAAAGAACACTTCCAAAGGCTAAAAGAATCTGCCCAAGCCCTTAATATGGATGTGGATTACACAGTAGAAGAACTTTGTGATATTACCGTAGAATTACTTAAAAAGAATAACTTTAAAACCACAACATATATTAGACCTGTTGTATATAAGGGTTCAAACCAATTGACACCAACCCTATTTGATGATGACAATAGACTTTTAATGTATTGCCACCCAATGGGTAGCTACTCTGGAAAAACTGAGCTTAAGGTTGCAGTATCAAGCTGGAGAAGGATAACTGATACCATGATTCCACCAAGGACTAAGTCCACAGGAGCATATTTAAACTCAGCCCTTGCTTCACTTGAAGTATTAGAAAATGGTTATGATGAAGCAATTTTCTTAACCCACGATGGGAAGGTATGTGAAGGGCCAGGAGAAAATATCTTCTTAGTTAAAAAAGGGAAATTAGTAACCCCACCCCTTTCAGATGATATCCTAGAAGGAATCACAAGGGATACAGTAATGATGCTAGCAAGGGAAGAACTAGGTATGGAAGTAGTGGAAAGAAGTGTATCTAGGTCTGAACTTTATAATTCCCAAGAAGTGTTCTTTAGCGGAACTGCAATGGAAGTTACTTCCATCATTGAAATAGATAAAAGACAAGTAGGAGATGGCAAAGAAGGTGAAGTTTGTAAAAAAATCAAAGAACTTTTCTTTGGGATAACAAATGGATCCAATGAAAAGTACAAGGACTTTGTAACCCCAATATACTAAGAAAAAAAAGGCATATAATATAAATGCGGATGAACCCAGTTCATCCGCTTATCCATGTCAAAACCAGATCGTAGGGATGGACGACTCTGTCCATCCGCCTATCCATTGTAGGGATAGACGACTATGTCCATCCGCTTCCTGTCATCCAGAGCGCCAGCGAAGGATCTTAAATTTTAAGGAATTTAAATATCCCTACGGCCTATACTAAAAAATCCTATCCCCAACCCAGGTCGTAGGGATGGACGACTCTGTCCATCCGACTATCCATGATAAAACCGAGATTGTAGGGATGGACGACTCTGTCCACCAGTTTTCTGTCATCCAGAGCGCCAGCGAAGGATCTTAAATTTTATGGAATTAAAATATCCCTACACCCTATACTACAAAATTTTCTCCCCCACCAATCGTAGGGATGGACGACTCTGTCCATCCGCTTATCCAGGGTAAAGCTGGCAAATAGAAGCCTTTACCCCTACAAGTTATTTGCAAGAATAAAAACTGATTTTTTAGTGCATCAAATGCAAGGTTTAAATGCTATAATATGATATTATAAATCTGGAAGGAGTTATTTTGATGGATTGGTTAAACAGAATAAATAAATCGATAGACTATATTGAATCAAATCTTACAGGTGATATTTCTTATGATAAAGCAGCGCAGATTGCTTGCTGTTCAACCTATCACTTTCAAAGGATGTTTTCATTTATAAGCGAGGTAACATTGTCTGAGTATATTCGACGCAGGCGCTTGACCTTAGCGGCTCTTGACTTGCAGAGCAGCAATATTAAAGTTATCGATGTAGCTTTCAAATATGGATATGAATCACCAGAAGCATTTAGCAGAGCCTTTAGAAAAATGCATGGAGTAAAACCATTATCAGCTCGCGATATTGGTGTCACACTCAAAGCCTTTCCTAAAATGACCTTTTCTATATCAATTAAAGGGGATGCCGAGATGAATTATCGAATTGAAAAAAGAGAAGCTTTTGATGTATTTGGTGTGTCTACTGAAATTAGCACAGACCAAGAAAAAGCATTTGAACAGGTGCCATTATTTCTCAAAAGATGTGATGAAGATGGTACAACTGATGCAATAAACAGTGTTCTAGGACTTTTTAGCGATCACTACACTATTTCTGCATTGTATAATTATTCAGAAACAAAATTTAATTATATGTTATGTAATTATTTGCCTAAAGGGATGTCAATTCCCTCAGGGTTTACAAGTCTTCATGTTCCTCCAGCTACTTTCGCTATATTTGATGTTCCAAGCTTTGAGATTCAAACTATGTGGAAACGTATTTTTTCAGAGTGGTTCCCAAGATCAGGATATGAAGCAGTTGAGGGCATCCAATTTGAAATGTATTATGGATTAGCAAAGCATAAGAATGGGTTTGGAGAAATATGGATTCCTGTAAAGAAAAAATAATGCTTTCACAAAATTTCCTTCTCATAATTATAGAGGGTATTGACAAATTGTTAGTACCTAATTGGAATGATTGCAGTCATTACCCCAGTATTGTTAAATTTATTTTTACGGGGGTTCTTATGAAAAAAAATCTTTTTAAAATAGGAGTACCAATTTTGATATTAGTATTATTAGCGACTCTTTTTATTACAAAGTATAACTATACCAAAGCTGCTACTATTGACTTACAAGGAACATCAGATATTATTGGAGTATCTATAAATATAAATACTGGTTACAATAATGAACTTGTAGTAAGAATAGTTACTGAGGAGTTTATGCCACCTTCCCAAGTCTTTGTAGATGTTTTAGCCAAAGGTACAAGTATATATAGTAATAAATTAGAAAAAGAAGAAAATGATAAATTCCCAGACTTAGGTATATATAAAGATAATTTTAATTCAATAAATGAACTTGAAAAAAATTATAAAGATATTTCAGTTTCTGTAAGCTTTAACGAACAATCATTTTTAGTACCTGTGACTTCAATAGAGATAGACGAAAGACATAGAGTAGGGGAGACCCTTGGTCTTTTCATAATACCTATTTAATCTTCCATTTTTGGAGAAAATACCTAAATGGACCCAAGTGAATTTTTAACTTTTCATCTAGGCTCTTTAAATAGGCTTCCATCTCTATTATCTCATCATCAGTTGGACAATAAGAACCGTACTTACTTTTAACAAAAATTGATGTAGCTTCCTTAAAGCTAAATTTATCACCATCATAGAATTTATAAATAACCCTATCTAGAAACTCAAAGTGAGTCTCGGAGGGGTCTTTTTTATAGCCGAGATTTTCTATTGTATTTACAATATTATTATAAAGGTATAATATTTTGTTGGTTTTATTAAAAGCAAAATACTCCTTTTTATTTTTGTTATTTTTATAAATTAATTGTAATACTCTAAGGGTGATAAAAAAACCAAGTAAAGCTAAGAACAATTTAAAATATAAAAATGGAATGGACTTATCTTTTGTCTCAAAGATTCCATCAAGAGAACCTTCTAAATAAGGGCTATTTATCTCTCTACCCCCTGCATCTTCTGGGTCTCTACTTTTACCATCCCCTGGACTAGTAGTTTCTATATCCGTTAAAGGACTAAAGCCTACTAGCCTACCTCTCAATTCATAGGCAGGGGTTGGTTCAAAGATGGTCCATCCAACTGGCTCAATAAAGGCTTCAACCCAAGTATGGGCATTGTTATTATAGACTGTTTGAATAGAATCTTCCCCCTTGGGACCGACTAAAAAACCTTCTACATACCTAGCTGGTATATTTTCTAACCTTAACATTATTGTCATAGCACTTGCAAAATAAGTGCAATAACCACCTTTTTCATTAAATAAAAAATGGTCTATAAAGTCAGCTCCATCTGGTGGAAAGGGAGGGCCTGTATCATAAACATAATTTTTTCTAAGATAATCTTCTATAGCCACAGCCTTATCTATATCTTTTTCTAGTCCACCAACTATCTCCCTTGTTAAAAGTTTAGTCCTATTTGTTATAGAATCTGGAACTTGTAAATATAAATCTAGATTATCTAAATCCTCCTTGGACTTATCCACTCCCCTATCAACTTGTATTCCATATGCCCTATTGATAAGAGATTTTACAAAATAGCTATCATTTTCATATATTCCCTTTGTATATATTATAGAAAAGTCTTTATTTACTAAAAAAGATGATCCCTCACCTATGTTTATATATAGGGGGTATAGGGGTGTGAAAATTGTAGTTGAGGGAAAGTTTAGATTTTTTACAGAAAAACCAAGCTCCCTATAAAGGTCTATTTCTTCTTTTGACACATTCCATACTTTTTCTAAATTTAAAACATTCTTGTAGTTTACTAATTCACTTTCCCACAAAGACCCTGTGTAAGTGTGTCTAATATTTCCCCTTAAATAATCAACATTATCTCCACGTATTTCCATTAAGGGCTTATTATCAAGAACAACAGGTCCCCCAAGTCTTGAAGGATCTTGTTGAAAACCTGTTTTAGAAAAATCAAAATAAGGAGCATTTTTAGCATTCTTTTTCTCCGACTCTGCAGACCGTAACTTTTTTATATTTGGGAAGAGAAGGTCTACTTTTTCATCTACATAATCTAAACTCACATAATTACTTGTCTTAGGTAGGACTAGGGCAAGGGATACAATAAGTAGACTAAAATAAAAAATTATCTTTAAATATTCAGGCTTGGAATCATAATGAAGTAGAAAAAATGAAAATACAAATAAGACCATTAGGGGGAAAGCCTGGTCATAAAAGTTGTACCAGTAGATTAAGAATAAGGGCATATATATAAGGAGAATGGCTTTTTTTCTTATTTTAAATATAATAAGGGCATTTATAAGGGCTATAAAAAAACTTGAAATAATCCAAATAAAGACTTTATTGTCCCGACTTATATTTTCATTTCCCAATAGGTTGTTTATTAGGTTATTTATAAGGTCGAAAAACTTATCTTTAAATGAATCTAGAAGACTTGGATATATCCAAAAAACACCTACTAAAATTAAAGTTGATAATAGCAAAATACCATATGATAAGTACTTATGGTGGATTAAATAAGCTACTAACAAAGAGATCATAAATATAATCAATACTTTAACCACTAGATTAATTTTCACATTTATCCCAAAGGATAAGATTATTGTAGGTGATATGGTCATCAATATATATGAAAGATTTATAAAGAAAGCTCTTTGTTTATCCATCTTAACCTCCAAAGACCCTGTCCATATTTAAACAAGGAGTAACTAATAACACGAATATACCTTCATCCCTTAAATTTTGTATTAGGGACTTTTGTAAATTATTTAATTTAAAGTCATCCTTTAAAATTATAATTAGGACTACTTCACAGGCCCTATATAGTAAATCTAATGATAAACTAGCTATTTTATTATCAATTCTAGGTGTAATTAAAATTGAATTTCTACCCCTTTCTAAGAATTCCCTTCTAAAAGACACTACATTAGAAAATTCCAAGTGTCCATTAGCTAAAAAGATAGCAAGGTTTTTTAAAAAGGCCTTTAGGTCCCTATAAGTCCTTCCTTCTATAGTATGGACTGTTTTGTCCTTTTCATAAGAAATAGAAAGTCCTATCCCATTTAACAAGCAGTAATTTGCAAGGGACAAGGTAACTTCGACCATCTTATCTTCTAAGTGCCTGCCTAAGTCATTTTTAAATCCCACTTTTTCATTATCTAAAAAGATTTCTAACCTAAGGTCACTAGTATTTTCAAATTCTTTTACTATGGGGATGGTGTTTTTTGATGTTGCCTTCCAGTGGATAAGACGACTACTATCCCCATCAAGGTATCCTCTTAAGTTTTTGATAAGACTCCTATCAGGGGTAGCTTGTAAGGATACTTTCAATTCCCCCAGGTGGACCCTGGCAGGTAGGCTAAGGTTATTTAATGGAATTATCTTGGGGTAAACTACAAGGTCTATATTAGAATGTATTTCTTTAGAAAAAGTGTATAAATGAAAAACATCACTTATCTCTATCCTAAAGGCTCCCACCATATATTGGCCCCTCCTATTTAAGTTTGTAGATATAGTTTGGGACCACTTATCTTTTTTATTGAGGTAAAAATATTGGGATGGGAAAAACCTAGTCCCAAGTTCTTTAGAAAGCTTAGGTATAAAAGTAAGGTTTGGATAGGGAATAAGCGACTTATTTTCAATTTGGTATTTTATATTTACTATATCCCCAGCATAAAACTCCCCCTCTTGTAGGCTAACATGACCCTTTATAAAAAGAAGACCACTTAAAACATGAAAGAGTGGAAGGATGAGATACAATAATATTGTATAAAATAGGAAGTAGGGAACTTTTCCACCAACAAAAAAAGCAAATAACCCTCCCATAAAAAGTAGGAAGAAACTTAATCTTAGTTTTTTATTCATAAGTATTCACAGGGATAGAAACCCCTTTTAATACTCCCTTTAAGATATCCTGAGGGATTTTGTTTTCTATTCTTGCTTGGGAGGTTAAAATTACTCTATGAGATAGTACAGGTAGAGTCATGGTCTTTACATCATCTGGAATTACATAATCTCGTCCATTAACAAAGGCATAAGCTTTAGAGGCCTTTAATAAGTCAATTGACCCCCTAGGAGATGCCCCAAGTCTTAAGTCTGTATAGGACCTGGTCATTTCAGATATCTTTACAATATATAGGAGTATATCCTTATGAACTTTCACATCCTTAACCTTTTTCTGAAGGTTTATTATTTCATTTTCATCTATAATTTTATCAATGTTTGTAAGGTCTTTTATATTTGAATAATTTTTTAAAATTTCAATTTCATTTTCCCTATCAGGATAGCCTAAAGAAATCCTCATTAAAAATCTATCTAATTGAGCTTCTGGAAGTGGAAATGTCCCCCCATATTCAAGAGGATTTTGAGTTGCCAGGACCATAAAAGGCCTTTTTAGCTTATAGTCCATATCCTCAGTTGATACTTCGCCCTCTTCCATAGCCTGTAGAAGGCTTGATTGGGTTTTTGGGGAGGTCCTATTTATTTCATCAGCAAGTAGGACTTGGGTAAAGACAGGCCCCTTTCTAAAAGAAAAAGATGATGTGTCTTTATTATAAATATTAACCCCTATAATATCCGAGGGCATAAGGTCAGGGGTAAATTGAATTCTCCTATATTCTAAGTTTAGGGTCTTAGCAAGTGCTTTTACCAAAGTTGTCTTTCCAACCCCAGGCACATCTTCTATAAGAAGGTGGCCTTGTGCTAATAGTGTTACAAGGACTAGCTTTAAGACCTCATCCTTGCCCTTAATAGCTTTCTTTAAGTTATCTAATATTAATAAAACCTCTTTATTGTCCATAGAAACCTCCAAATTTTTATATATTGTATTTATACCTAAAAGTAAGACTCTTATGCAAAGCACATATTAAGCCTATATAAAAATCATCTTTTTAAGTAAATATGGTTATACTTTCTCCTATTATTTATTTAAGATATTTGATATTATACTTAGTAAGGCGAAATATAAAAGGGGACATGGTTTATGGGACAACTTTTAGTAACAATCTTATCATTTGCAATGATACCTATTTTAATAAAGAAAAAATTAAAGCTTGGTAGCGCAATCTTTATTGTAACCATAAGTATTGCACTTTTTTCAGGTCTTGGCCTTGTAAATTTATTTAAAACTACCCTAGGGGTATTTTTAAATAAGTATTCAAGAGATACAATCTTAACAGTTTTAATGGTAGGAGTCCTTGGAAGCCTATTAAAAAACTTTGGGATCTTAAATAGGATAGTAAAGAGTATGGTCTTAATGATTCCAAATAAGAAAGTAGTTATGATGTTGATTCCATCCTTAATTGGTATGATGTCAGTTCCAGGTGGAGCTGTTTTATCTGCACCCTTTATTAATAAGCTTGGAAGCGATATTAAGATAAGACCCCCAAGACGGGCTATTATAAACTTAGTTTACAGGCATGTTTCAATGTTTCTCTTTCCATTTACCTCATCCTTTCTCTTTATAAAGGCTGCAATGCCAGAGATTAACCTTTATAGGCTTATCTTAACCAATTTACCCTTTGTCTTTGTAATGGTTTTTCTGGCCTACTTTATCTTTATGAAAGATGAAGTTGATAATGAAAGGATAAAGACTGAAATTACTTTAAAGGAAATTTTTAATTTGGTGATTCTAACTTCACCTATATATGCATCTGTAATAATAAACCTAATCACAGGACTTCCTTTCTTTATATCAATGCTAGGGAGTATTCTTATAACCTACCTTTTAAGTAATAAAAAAGACTTCTTTAAGATGGGCTTAAAGTCTATTAACTTTAATACTATCTTTGTAATAACATCAATTTTAGTACTTAAGGATATAATCCTTCAATTAGAGGGTATGTTAAGTATTATAAGGGGAGTCCTACTTAGTGTAGAGGGGGTGTTTAGCGTTTTAATAATATTTACCCTTGTTTCTTTATTCTTTGGCTTTATAACTGGCTACCCTACAACATCACTTGCTTTGACTTTACCTATTTTATCCATGATGAACTTTGCAAGTAATGAACTTTATATTTACCTATTCTTTGTAAATGCTGTAGCCTTTATGGGGTATTTTTATTCCCCCCTCCACCTTTGCCAGGTCTTAACCCTAGGTGAGATGAAAGTTTCTACTGGAAACTTATATAAGGAATACAAGCTCTACTTTATCTTGCAGATTTCTTTTGCATTTGTGATTACTTTTATTTTATTAGCTATAGTTTAAAAGAAAGGATGATGGACTTGAAAAAACCCAAGGTATTTATTGCTTATCAAATTTATGAGGATTCAGAAAAGTATATAGGAGACTACTGTGACTATACAAAATTAGACTTTTCTAAAAAAACTACTTTTGAAGACTTAAAAGAGGGGATTAAGGATGCTGATGGAATCCTTGTTATGGGGACCCCTATTAATGATGACCTACTACAACATGCCAATAACCTTAAGGTTGTTAGCAATGTTTCAGTTGGCTATAACAACTTGGATATTGAAGCTTTAAAAAGAAGGGGGATTATTGGTACCCATACTCCTGGAGTCTTAGATGATACGGTGGCTGATACCATTTTTGGCCTAATTTTAAATGTAGCTAGGAGGTTTCCTCAATTAGAAGCTTATGCTAGGGCTGGCAAGTGGAAAAAGGGAGATACGCAAGTTTTCTTTGGCAAGGATGTCCACCATTCGACCCTTGGAATAATTGGATTTGGCAGGATAGGTGAAGTGGTTGCTAAAAGAGCCAGGGGTTTTGACATGGATATTATCTACCACAATAGAAAGAGAAAACCCCAAGCGGAAAAAGAATATGGGGCTAGGTATGTAGAAATGGAAGAACTTTTAAAAACAGCTGACTTTGTCCTTGTTATGACCCCCCTAAATGAAGAAACTTATCATTTGCTAGGGGAGGGGGAATTTAAATTGATGAAAAAGGATGCCTACCTAATAAATGCTTCAAGGGGTTCTGTAATAGATGAAAAAGCCTTAATAAAGGCCCTTGAAGAAGGGGAAATTGCAGGGGCTGGCCTTGATGTATATGAAAAAGAGCCAATTGATCCTGAAAACCCCCTTTTAAAGATGGAAAACACCATAACCCTTCCCCATGTAGGGTCATCTAGTCTTAAGACAAGAAAAGAAATGGCTATGTTAGCTGCTAAAACCCTTGTAGATGTTTTATATAATAGGCATAGTGAATATATAGTACCTGAATTAAAAGAAGAATAGTAAGGAGCTGGTATAGAGTGGATAAAAAAAAGGCTATAATTGCCTACCCCATATCGGATGAAATAAGAAACTATGTAAAAGACCATTGTGAATTGATAGATTTTGACCTAACTAATCCAAATAGGTATGAAGAATTAAAAAGCAAAATAAGAGAAGCCCAGGGAATTATAGTCCTTGCAACCCCCATAGATAGAGACTTGTTAAATTCAGCCCCAAATCTTAAAGTAGTTAGTAATATTACAGTTGGATATAATAATTATGACATTGAGGCTATGAAAGAAAGAGGGGTTATTGGGACCCACTCTCCTGGCATACTTGATAAAACTGTAGCTGACCATATACTTGCCCTTATCTTAACAGTGGGTAGGAGAATAAATGAACAAAATGACTTTATAAAATCTGGCAAGTGGAATGGAATGGAAAACTCAAACTTATTTTCAAAAGATATCAGTGGATCTCAGCTAGGAATTATAGGGATGGGAAGAATTGGAGAAGAAGTTGCCAAACGTGCCAAGGGATTTTCTATGGATGTTAAGTATTTTAATAGAAATAGGAAAAGAGAAGTTGAAGAGTCTATGGGTATTGGGTATTTAAAGATGGAAGATTTATTAAAAACATCTGATTTTATTGTAATTTCATCCCCCCTAACTGATGAAACCTATCACTTGATAGGTCAAGAAGAATTTAGCCTAATGAAAGAGGATGCAATCTTTATAAACACATCAAGAGGACCTGTTGTTGATGAAAAAGCCCTTATAAAAGCTTTAGAAAACAAGGAAATTGCTGGGGCGGGCTTAGATGTATTTGAAAAAGAGCCTTTAGAAAAAGACAATCCTCTTTTATTAATGGACAATGTAGTTTTAACCCCCCATTTAGCAGGGGGTACAAAAAAGACAATGGATGCCCTAGCTTGGAATGCAGCTAGGTCAATGGTAGAAAGCCTTCAAGGTAAAAGAGTAGATTCAATTATTCCTGAGATGAAATAAATCAAATTAAACATAGTAAGGGGTAAAATAACAAATATAAAAAATCCAACAACTTAAAGTTGTTGGATTCTTGTAATTATACTTAATTTTTAATTTAAGCTTCTACCTTAGGTGTTGGTTTTACTATACTAAATCCAGTGTAACCATAAATTATTGCTACTATAGGATTTATCCAGTTTAAGAAAGCATAAGGTGCATATGCGAAAGGAGAAACTAAGAGAACACTAAACATATAGGCCCCGCAAGTATTCCAAGGAATAAGTGGTGAGGTTAATGTTCCACCATCTTCTAAAGTTCTAGAGAGTAGTCTTGGCTCAAGTCCTGCTTCATCATAAGCTTCTTTGTACATTCTACCAGGTATAACAAGTGATAAGTACTGGTCAGCTGCTAGTATATTAAGTGCGATAGATGTAAATATTGTTGCTGCAACTAGAGAACCAGTTGTTTTAGCTAATTTAAGTATTGCATGGGCAATAGCACCTAGCATACCAGTTTTTTCCATAATACCACCAAATACCATGGCTAGTAAGATAAGGGAAACTGTCCACATCATTGAGTCTAGTCCACCACGATTTAGTAATTCATCAACCATTTCAACTCCACTGTCTATTGAGAATCCGTAGTGTGCTGCATCAACGATTGCCCCAAGGCCTGAACCTTGGAATACTCCTGCAAATAATCCACCAACTAAAGAACCTGTAATTAAACCTGGAAGTGCAGGTATTTTCATAGCTACAAGAACTATTACTATTATAGGTGGAAGGAGTAAGATTGGAGAAATATAAAAGTTTGCTGCAATTCCATCTAATATAACTTGAATGTTAGAAGTATCTAATTGTTGTCCAGCATACTTAGCCCCAATAATTCCGTAAATAATAAGTGCGATAATAAAACTTGGTATTGTAGTCCAGAACATATATTTTATATGTTCAAAGAGATTTGATCCAGCCATTGCAGGAGCAAGGTTAGTTGTATCTGATAGTGGAGAAATCTTATCTCCAAAGTATGCACCAGAAACTACCGCACCAGCTACTATAGCAGGTGGCATTCCTAGACCAAGGCCAACACCCATAAGGGCTATACCAACAGTTCCAGCAGTTGTCCAAGAGCTTCCAGTTGATAAAGAAACGATTGCACAAATTATTGCAGTTGCAACTAAGAAGATACCAGGTGATAAGATTTTTAATCCGTAGTAAATCATTGCTGGAACAGTACCACTTAAAATCCAAGTTCCTACAACAGTACCTATGATCATAAGGATTAAAATTGCCTGCATTGACATTTGAATTGTTTCGATGGCACCCTTCTCAATATCAGCCCACTTGTAGCCAAGAACAGTAACCCCAACAACTCCAGCAGCTATAATTGCGATAATTAATGGAATATGAGCATCTGAGCCAAGGAATAAAATACCCGTAACAAGAGATGCCATTAGGACGAGGATAGGTATCATTGCAATACCTACGGTTGCTTTTTTCTGTGTTTTCATATGAACCTCCTTTTTATTATGTAAGTTCTAAAACTTCTTAAACTTATCTCTATAATATTACATAAATAAAAATTTTACAACTGAAATCTGATAATTCAGAGAAAAGAAATTTAAAATAAAAAGCCCTACACATATAAATGTAGGGCTAGTCTAATTAATCACAATCTTTTACTACCATAACAGTTTTTTTAGAATGGTGGATTACTTTATTTGAAACGCTACCTAAAATTGTCCTTGAAAACACTCCAAGCCCCCTAGAACCCATAATTACTAAATCAAAGTTGCCTTCTTCAGCTAAGTCAATTATCTCTTCAGCAACATCTCCTGTCTTATAAATTGTCTCAAGAGTAAAGGGGTAATCTTCAAATTCTTTTGCTGCAGAAACAAGCAATTGCTTACTTAAGTCTATTCCATCTCTTACAGCATCAAACTTATAGTCCATATCTAAGTACCTTATACTGTCGATAACTGTAACTATGGTTATCTCAGAGTGGAATGCTTCCCCAACTAATTTTGCCTTTAACAAAGCTTTTTTTGAGCATTCGGAACCATCAATTGGAACTAAAATTTTTTTCAATTTAAGCACCTCCATTTAATTGTAATATGTCTTACTAGTATTATACCCTATCTTTTCCATATGAACAGATATAATACACCTAAATATGCTATACTTACAATAATAATATAAAACAATCAAAGATTAAAGGAGTGAATTTTATTGAAGGACTTAATAAGTAAGTACCTAGACCAAGTCATAGAAGTAAACAACTACCTTAGTGACCATCCAGAAATTGGGGGTGAGGAAATTGAATCCTCAAGGAAGATAGTAGAATTACTTAGAAAACACAATATAGAAGTAGAGTATCCATTTTTAGATATGCCAACAGCCTTTAGGGGGATAATTAATAAGGGCAAGGAAACAAAGGCTGCCATATTAGTTGAATACGATGCCCTAAGGGGGATAGGCCATGCTTGTGGACATTGCGCAAGTGCTGCTATTAGTCTTCTTTCAGCCCTTGTTCTAAACGATATAAAAGAAGAAATACCTGCAGAAATACACATTATTGGGACCCCTGATGAAGAAATGCGAGGGGGCAAGGTCCAAATGGTAAATAAGGGGGTATTTGACAATATGGATTTTGCCATAATGATGCATATGAGCAATGCCAATGTAGTATTTTCTGGTTCCCTTGCCCTTGATGCTTATTTGTTTGAGTTTCATGGCAAGCCAGCCCATGCAGCAAGTATTCCTTGGGAGGGTAGAAATGCCCTTAATGCAGGGAGGTTATTTTTAGATTCAGTAGATATGATGCGACAACATGTTAAAGATGATGTAAGACTCCATGGATATATACAAAATGGGGGAGATGCATCAAATATAGTCCCCCACTATGTCAGCATAGAAATGCTTGTCAGGGCAAAGGACAGGGCTTACTTAAATGAAGTAAGTGGGTGGGTAATGGATTGTGCAGCTGGGGCTGCCCTTGCTACCCGTACTAGCTTTACATCTTCACAAATAGGGGAAAAATACGATGGCCTTAAAAGAAATAAGGCTGGAGAAGAAATTTTAAAAGGCTTATTTAAGGACCTAAACCTAGACCTAACGGATATGGGGGATAAAACAGGGGGTTCTTCTGATATAGGAAATGTAAGCCAAGTAATACCAGCCTTTCATCCCTATATTAGCATAGGGGAGGGCCTACATGCCCACACAAAAGAGTTTGCCCTTGCTATGAAGACACAAAGAAATTACAAGGCAATTGAAAATGGGGGAGAAATTTTAGCAAGATTTGTAAGAGATGTGTATAAGTCAAAGGAAAGCTTAGAAAAAATAAAGGCTGATTTTAACATGATGAAATAAGAAAATGCAAGGTTGGCGGATTTACCCCCAACCTTGCATTTTCTTATACTTACATTAATACTACTTAACTACCATTACACTTGTATCAGCATGGGAAACTACCTTTTGGGAAACCCCACCTAGTAGGGCCCTAGTAAAGGCGCCAAGCCCCCTACTACCTATTACAATTAGGTCGAAGTTGTTTTCTTCAGCCATGGTGATAATTTCATTTGCTATATCCCCCAACCTATAAGTAGACTTAAACCCATATGGATACCCCTCAAGGCCTTCTGAGTACTTGTGCAGCATTTCTTGGCCAGCTTCAATGCCAGAATTAATCATGTCTTGCTTAAAATCAATGGACATAAACCTACCACTGTCTATAACTGTTAGCAAGGTGATTTCTGCCTTGTAGAACTCACCCAATTCCTTTGCTCTTTCTAGAGCTCTCATTGAATAATCAGATCCGTCAATAGGTACTAAGATTTTTTTCATAGTTCACTACCTCCTTAATATTCAACCCTTAGCCTCTTACAAGATACTCTTTACTTGTATTTGACATATACCCATAAAAACATTTAAATATCTTATAAATCAAATCCTTTTAAAAAACCTAGTTTTTATTTACCAATATAGGGTAAAATAGATATATCGATTAAGTAAGTAAAAAAATATAATAACAAGAGTGTAAAGGAGAGATTAGATGACAACGCCACATATTGGTGCAAAAAAAGGAGAAATAGCTGAGACGATTTTACTACCAGGTGACCCCCTAAGGGCTAAATTTATTGCAGAAAACTTCCTAGAAAATCCAGTCCAATTTAATAGTGTAAGAAACATGTTTGGTTATACTGGAACCTACAAGGGAAAGAGGGTTTCTGTTATGGGAACAGGTATGGGAGTACCCTCAATAGGCATTTATTCTTATGAGTTAATACATTTTTTTGGAGTTAAAAACCTAATAAGGGTAGGGTCATGTGGGGCCTTTCAAAAAGATTTAAAGCTTTATGATGTAATTATTGGGATGGGTGCAAGCACCAATTCAGATTATGCAAGACAATACAATTTGCCAGGTACCTATTCAGCAACAGCTTCTTGGGATTTGTTGGAGAAGGCAGTTAAGGCTGCTAGGGACAAGGGGATAGAGCCTCATGTTGGCAACATCTTAACAAGTGATATTTTCTACTCAGCAGATTCAACTGACAATCAAAGGTGGACAGATATGAATGTCTTAGCTGTAGAAATGGAATCCTATGCCCTTTATTGCAATGCAGCCTATGCTGGAGTAAATGCCCTTACAATACTTACTGTAAGTGATTCTATTGCAAACAAAGAAGAAACAAGTGCACAAGAAAGAGAAAAGAGCTTTACAACAATGATGGAGATAGCCTTAGAACTAGTTTAGGAAAATTAAAATCATAAAAAGTAAAAATTTAGCCTGGAAGATACTATCTTTCCAGGCTAAATAATATTAAAATCCTAATTAGAAAGTAGGAATAAGAATGAGAAAAATTTTAGCCTTAATTATTATCTTAGGGGTCTCCTTAAACCTTTATGCCTGTAAGAAGGATATAAAAAATGAAGAAGATGGGTTAAGTAAAGAAGAAGTCAAGGTGGAGAGGACTTTAAATATAGTCTTATTGGCAAATAGGACCCTAGGGGGAGATTATTATATCGATTTAGCAAGGGAGGGATTAAAGCTTGCAAAAGAGGAATTTAAGGAAAGGTTAGAATATGAGCTTGTTGATATAAAAGGTCCAGGTAGTGATTACTTAAAATTTCTTAATGAATATTCTACTGATCCTAAGTGGGACTTAATAATCCTAGCTTTTCCCCCAGGGGGTGAAGGCTTAAAAGAAGTTACAAAAAAATATCCTAGTAAAAAATACATTGTTCTTGAAACAAATCCTAATCCTTTAACTAGTAATTTAGAAAATGTATACAAGATAAGATACAAGGAAGAAGAGGGAGGATTTTTACTAGGTGGACTTTCTGCTAGGCTAAGTGAAACTAAGACAATTGGTTTAATACTTAATAAGGACTACGATTTAACTAAAGACTTTTTAATAGGCTATATAGAAGGGGCAAGGTATTTACAAGAGGATGTAAAAATTATAACCTCCTATATAGAAGATTCAACAAGTAAGCCCACTGCTAAAGACTTAGCCCTCTTATTGTATAAAGAAGAAGGCGTGGATGTGATATCTGGCTTAGACAAATTAACAAGCCTTGATATTCTAAAGGCTGCATATGAAAGTGGCAAGTTTGCCCTTGGGACTGACCTTGACCATGGACTTTTAATAGAAGATAACTTAGCCTTAAGCCTACCTACTTCCTTGATTAAAAATTTAGATAAGCTTATATTAAAAACCATAAGCCTTGAATTTGAAGATAGGCTAAATTATGGTAGTGATGAGAGGTTTGGAATAAGTGAAGGGGCCTATACTTTAGCTAATAATGAATATTATAAAAGGTTAGTTCCCCAAAAAACAATAAATGAGCTTGATGAAATAAAACTTAAAATTTCAAATGGACAAATAAAAGTGCCTAATGGATCTGAAAAAACAAGAAAAGAAGTAGAATCTCTTATAAATTAACTTATAAGAAAGAAGGGAGATAAAAGATGGATAAGAGAAATATTATTATAGACTGCGACCCAGGTCATGATGATGTAATGGCAATACTTTTAGCCCTAGCAAATACAGAAAGACTTAATATACTTGGAATTACAACAGTAGCTGGAAACCAAACCCTAGCAAAGGTTACAAACAATATAAGGAGACTTTTTTCTTACTTAAACATAAAACTTCCAAGTGCCTGTGGTGCATCAAAACCCTTAATTAAAGACCTAATCACAGGAAAAGATGTTCATGGAGAAACGGGCTTAGATGGGTGGGATTTTGGTCAACCATACTTTGAGTTAGAATCAGATAATGCGGTGGTTTTTTTAAAAGATAAAATAATGAGTGCCCAGGGTAAGGTTACCCTAGTTCCCCTTGGACCCCTAACCAATATTGCCTTATTACTTTCTGTCTTTCCTCAAGTGAAAGAAAAAATCAACCTAATTTCCCTAATGGGTGGGTCAATTTATTCTGGCAATAGGACCCCCTATGCAGAGTTTAATATTTATGTAGACCCAGAAGCTGCAAAGATAGTATTTGATTCAGGTATCCCCATAGTAATGAGTGGGCTTGAGGTAACCCACAAGGCTGGGATTAATGATAAACAAATTGAAGAATTAATGAAAAAGGATGGTAAAGTTTCAAAAATGTGTGGAAACCTCCTTTATACTTATACAAGGTTCCATGCAAAAGAAGGGTATTCAACCTACCCCATCCATGATGCTTGTAGCGTGATGTATTTATTGCATCCAGAAATCTTTAAGGGCCTAGACCTACAAATAAATATAGACACCTCTGATGGGACCTATAGGGGGAGGACCTCAGGAGACCTAAGAGAGTGGGTAAAAAATGACCATACAAATGCTAAAGTCCTTCTTGACCTTGATAGGGACAAGTTTATAAAAATCTTGATAGATGGATTTGAAAAATTAGATAAAGATTTTAATAATCTTTAGAATCCATAAGCTTTTTATAAAACTCATCTTCTTTAAGTAGGGCTTTAATATTATCATCTATTTCTTTTTTTATATTTTCATCATCAAGAAACCTTAATTCTTTTCTTAGCAATGAAATAAGGCCTTCTAAAGACACATTGGATAAGCTTATAGCAATTAGAAGGTCTTCATTTAACCTGCTATCAGAATTTCCTTTTAAAAGGTTTCCTATTTTCAAGATTCTTTTTAAAACATAAGCACTTTCTACTAAGGAGGTAAGATAATCCTTGTTGCTATTTTTATTAGATTTTAATAAAGAGAATTTTAAATCCTTTAATTCATTTGAAAAATTTTCAAAATGCAAATCAGAAATACCTGAATATTTATTTAAAGAATTACTTATTATAAACTCCATTATCTCACTGGCCATAAGTCCTGATAAGACAAGGGCAGTTTTAGTATTTATATCATTAATGTCATTTTCTTTAAGTAGCTTTATAAAATCCATATTAATTTTCCTCCTAAATTTTTCTTTTCTTTAACCTATTCCTTATCATAAGTTTACAATAAAATCAATCAGAAAATCTTTATTTTGCCTATTGAGTTTTTTTGCAGATTGTGCTAGATTGTATATATGTTGTATGTAGAGAGGGGAGAGATACTATATATAGTGTCTCATATTTTTTACATAGGAATTAAGGAGGGTGTTGAAATTGCTTAAGGTTGAAAAAAGAAATAAGCAAATCGTAGATTTTGAACCAAGTAAAATTGCGATTGCAGTAGAAAAGGCTATGAATGAAACTGAAAAAGGAATTGATGTAGAATTAGCAAGGCAGATTGGTGAAAATGCTGTTTTAGAATTTGCAAACAGGGACTTTGTAAATATTGAAGAAATACAAGACTATGTAGAAATTGAACTAATGAAGGAAAGGCCTGAAGTAGCAAGAAAGTATATTATCTACCGTGAAGAAAGAGCCAAGCTAAGAGAACAAGGCTGGAACATGACTGACCTTCAAAGGGACATTTATGAGAAAAAATACAGATATGATTCTGAAAGCTTTGATGACTTTTTAAACAGGGTAAGTGGTGGCAACAACCCAATTAAAAAAGCTATAAAGGATAAGAAGTTTATGCCAGCAGGGAGAATCCTAGCAGGTAGGGGCCTAGATAAGTTTGGTAGAAAAATTACCCTTTCAAACTGCTATGTAATGCCTAAGGTTGAAGATAATATTGAATCAATTTTTGATACAGCCAAATACTTAGCTAGAACTTATTCCTACGGAGGAGGGGTTGGACTTACCCTATCAAAGTTAAGACCAAAGGGATCTAAGGTAAATAATGCAGCTGCAACTACAACTGGGGCTGTAAGTTTTATGGACCTATATTCAATGGTTACAGGACTTATAGGGATGAGGGGCCGTCGTGGGGCCTTAATGCTAAACTTAGATTGTAACCACCCTGATATTGAGGACTTTATAAATGTAAAAAATGACTTAAACAAGGTTAACTATGCTAATATTTCTGTAAATGTTGACGATAAGTTTATGGAAGCTGTAAGAGATGATTTAGATTATGAATTGTACTTTAAAGTAGAATCAACAGGGGAAGAGATTAAAAAGACCATAAGGGCTAAGGACTTATTTAGAAAGCTTGCCCTTAACAATTGGAATATGGCAGAACCTGGCATCCTATATAAGGATAATATTGATACATGGCATATGATGAGTGAAGATGAAACTTTTGAATTTGCAGGGGTCAACCCATGTGCAGAAGAAACCCTTCCAGCCTTTGGTTCCTGTAACCTTTCATCAATAAACTTAAGTAATTTTGTTAAAGATCCATTTACAAAGTATGCAAGGTTTGAATTTGAAAAATTTGGGGAACTAGTAAGGAATGGAGTTATTTATTTAAATGAAGTATTAGATGACAATATGGAACTCCACCCCCTAGAGCAACAAAGACAAATGTCTAGGGACCTAAGACAAATTGGTCTTGGTATTATGGGCCTTGCTGATATGTTTATTAAGATGGGGGTTAGGTATGGGAGTAGCGAGTCTTTATCCCTAATCCACCAAATGGGAAGAACTATGGTTAATGAAGCCTTAAGGGCATCAGCCCTTTTAGCAGAGAAGGATGGACCCTTCCCTAGATTTAACCTTGAGGCTATTTTAAAATCAAAATTTATACAAGAGAATGCTGATAGTGATGTAATAGAACTTATAAAAGAACATGGACTAAGAAATTCCCAGCTCTTAACTATACCTCCAACTGGATCAATATCTACCCTGATAGGGTGCTCTAATGGGGTTGAGCCAATTTTCCAAGTTTCTTATACAAGAAAGTCAGAGTCTCTTCATTTAGAAGATACCTACTATAAGGTCTTTACTCCAATTATTAAGGAGTATATGGATGAAAATGGCTTATCTTATGAAGAAGAATTGCCAGACTTTGTGATAACTACTTCAAACCTTGGTTATAAGGAGAGGATAGAAGTACAGGCTACTTGGCAGCAATATATAGATGCAAGTATTTCATCAACTGTAAATGTTCCTTATGAATTTACTGTTGAAGATGTAGAAAACCTATATCTTTATGCATGGGAAAAGGGAATAAAGGGGATTACAATTTACAGAGATGGATGCGCAAGAAGCGGTATCCTAATTACAAACAAGAATAAGAGTAATATTGACAAGATAGAAGAATTGCAAGAACAAATAAGTAAGCTAGCCCAAGAACAACTAAAGGCAGACCCAGACACCTGTCCAATGTGTGGAGGAACCCTAACCCACTCAGGCGGATGCTCAGAATGCCAAGACTGTGGCTACAGCCCTTGCGGAGTATAGGAACAAATTACAATTTAAAAAGATAAGAAAAGAAAGATTCCTCATTGCTTTCGGAATGACATAAAGGTGGTGCCTCTCAGAGCGAAGCAGGCCCCAGAGCCACCCTGTCATCCAGAGCGAAGCGAAGGATCTTTCTTTTTAATTGTTATAAACTGCG
>CAZSLV010000011.1:0-28853 GCA_964607545.1 uncultured Gudongella sp.
ACTCCTGCTTCTAATAAGCTTTTCATTGATACTACTGACATACTTTCACCTCCAAGTTTTTTCCCTCCACATGAGTCATCTGTCTGTGGACTCATTTGAGCAACTTCCACTTAACATTATCATGTGTGTGTAATCACTATAGCATTATAACACAATAAGCCAGCCAATACAAATAAGTTTTTTTATTAATTTCATAATTTTTTCTTAAAAATAAGGGCTAAATAAAATGACATCTAAGATGCCATTTATTATTGTTTGCTTTTTAATTCATCAATTAACTTCTCGTTTAAAATCTTTATAAAGGTACCCTTCATACCCAAGGACCTAGATTCAATTACACCAGCACTTTCTAGCTTTCTTAAGGCATTAACTATTACTGACCTAGTGATACCTACCCTATCTGCTATCTTACTTGCAACTAGGACCCCTTGCATTCCATCTAACTCGTTAAAAATGTGGGTCATGGCTTCTTGTTCCGAGTATGACAAGGTGTCTGTAGCCATTTTAACAATAGCCTTCTTACGGTCATCTTCTTCAATTTCTTCTGTAGTAGCCCTTAAAATTTCCATGCCTACAACAGTAGCACTATACTCACATAAAATCAGGTCAGATACGTTAAATTCTTGCCCAAATCTTGCTACCACAAGGGTTCCTAACCTATTGCCACCTGAATTTATTGGTACAACTGTTGAAATCTTATCTGGATAATTACACTCAGTTATGTGATCAAAAACACAATCTGTTACTTCTTTTATATTTTCACTAGTTTCACTTATTCTTAATAGCTCATCGTTGTATTTTTTAGGAAATTTTCTGTCTTTTACAATTTCAGTATTTATTACATCACATTCAAAGTTATCAGAAAGTGCATAGCCTAAAACTCTTCCTTTTTTACTGGCTATATAAACATTAGCTACTAATATATCTGAAAGTATTTTACTTAATTCTGAAAAAGAAACTTGATTTGATCCATATCCTTGCAAGGTCCTATTTAACCTTCTTGTTTTCTTTAATAGGTTTTCCATTTAATCCCTCCTTTTAAATTAATGGTTAATAAAACAATTCTGAATATTCACCATATATATAAGATACTATACTAATTTATTATTGTACAGTATTTTTTACTCTTTTTTAGTTTTAATATATCCACATTTATCATCTAAGCATTTTATAATGGTTTTGCTTTTTGACCTTTTAATTGCCATAGGTCCCTTACACCTTGGACACTTTTCCTTTATAGGTTCATCCCATGAAACAAAGTCACAGTCTGGGTAGTTTATACACCCATAAAAGACCCTTCCTTTTTTGGACCTTTTCTTAACTATTTCCCCATCACAAACAGGACAAGGGACTCCTATAGTTTCTACTATAGGTTTTGTATTTTTGCATTCTGGATAACCTGGGCAAGCTAGAAACTTACCAAAACGGCTATTTTTAACTACCATATTCTTCCCGCATTTTTCACAAATTACATCACTTATTTCATCTTGAATTTCTATCTTGTCTATTTCTTTTTCTGCAATTTTTAATTCTTTAACAAACTGACTATAAAACTTTCTTACTACTTCCTTCCATTCTACATCTCCTGAAGCAACCTCATCTAGTTCATTTTCTAGCTTAGCGGTAAACTCTTCATTTATTACTTGTTTAAAGTACTCAGTTAAGAGCTCATTTACAAGTTCACCAAGTTCTGTTGGGTAAAATGATTTATTTTCTAGGGATACATAGGACCTAGAAAGTATTGTAGCTATAGTTGGTGAATAGGTGCTTGGTCTTCCTATACCCAATTCTTCCATAATTTTAATTAAAGAAGCTTCTGTAAATCTAGCAGGCGGCTTTGTGAACTTCTGCTCAGATTGAATTTCATTTAAAGCTAATATATCACCTTTTTCCAAAGGAGGTAGGTTCATATCAGAAGTTTCCTCATCAGCAGAAGAATAAACCTTTAAGAAACCAGGAAATTTAAGTTGTGACCCACTTGCCCTAAATATATAATCTGAATTTAAGATAGACACACTTAAGGTATCATATTCAGCAGCCTTCATTTGAGAACCCATAAACCTATCCCAAATTAGCTTATAAAGCTTATATTGGTCCTTTGTCAAATATTTTTTGATTTCATCTGGTGAATAATTAATATAGGAAGGCCTTACTGCTTCATGGGCATCTTGAGATTCTTTTTTCTGCTTGCCAGAGTGAGTCTTTCCCCCATTACTGTATTCTTTTCCAAAGTGCTTTTCTATATACTCTTTTGCACTTATAATTGCTTCGTTGGAAACCCTTGTTGAATCTGTCCTCATATAGGTTATAAGGCCTGTTATTCCTTCGGATTTTATATCTATACCCTCATAAAGTTGCTGGGCAATCATCATGGTTTTCTTAGTAGTGTAATTTAATTTTTTGGAAGAATCTTGTTGGAGGGTACTTGTTGTATAAGGAGGATAAGGATTTCTTTTCCTCTTAGACTTTTTAACATCCCTAACTAGAAAGTCGTTTTTCTCAACTTTTTTTAGTATTTCATCAACTTCTTCTTTGTTTTTTAAATCTTTTTTTACTTCTTTTTCATTTACCAAGGCCCCATAAAAAGAACTTTCAAAATCTTCCTTGTCCTTTTTCAGGTTAGCCATTATGGTCCAGTATTCTTCTGGTATAAATTCTTGGATTTCATTTTCCCTATCGCAAATTAATTTAACAGCAACAGACTGAACCCGCCCAGCACTTAAGCCTTTTTTAATTTTTTTCCATAAGAGGGGGCTTATCTTATAGCCCACCAACCTATCAAGAATTCTTCTAGCCTGTTGGGCATCTATTAGGTTTTTATCGAGTTTTCTAGGATTTTTAATAGCTAGCTTTATCTTTTCCTTAGTTATTTCATTAAACTCAACCCTAATATCATCCTTATCATCTAAACCTAATATATGAGCAAGGTGCCAAGATATGGCTTCACCCTCCCTATCAGGGTCAGTTGCAAGAAAAACATTTTCTGACTTTTTAGCTTCTTTTTTCAACTCTTTTATAAGGGGGCCCTTTCCCCTAATGTTTATATAATCTGGTTCGAAATCATTTTCTATTTCAACACCCAGCCTACTCTTAGGAAGGTCTCTAATGTGTCCTACAGAAGCAACAACATTGTAATTTCTTCCAAGTATTTTTTTTATAGTCTTTGCCTTAGCCGGCGACTCTACTATCACTAAATTTTTTGCCAAAATTAACACCTCCGAAGGCAAACAGAATCAATTTAACATAAAGATCCTACTGCCCATTTCCCTAACTACATTTTTCATCTCTAGTATCATTAATATACTTACTACTTCCTGTATGTCCATCCCAGTATTTAGGGAAATTATATCACAATGCAAGGGGCCAGATTTTAGTTGACAAACTATTTTTGTTTCTGATTCGCTAAGTGAAAGTGTAAGAGTATCTTCAAATTTCTTTTTATTTTTGATTATATTTAATTCGCTAACTTCTTGTAAAAGATCATCAAGATCTAAAAGAGGTATTGCCCCATCTCTAATTAACATATTTGTTCCCTTGCTGTATGTGCTATTAATATTACCTGGGAGGGCAAATACATCCTTTCCTTGATTAATAGCATGACTAGCTGTTATGAGAGAACCAGATTTCTCCTGGGCTTCGATAACAATTACACCTAAACTTAAGCCAGATATTATCCTATTTCTCATTGGAAAATGAAAATTAAGGGGTAAAGACCCTAGGGGAAACTCACTTATTAAACAGCCATTATTTGGTATTTCTTCATATATACCCCTATTAGCCTTAGGATATATATGATCAACCCCATTTCCAAGGACACCTATTGTCCTAGACTTAGCTTCAAGAGCCGATAAGTGGGCAATCCTATCAATCCCATGGGCAAGGCCACTAATAATTGTTATACCCATGCTAGATAGTTCTTTTGCAAACTTTTCGCACGCCCACCTACCATAGGGTGTAGCCTTTCTTGAACCTACTATTGCAATAGAAAGTTTATCATCATTTGTATAAGTACCCTTTAAATAAATTACCCTAGGTCTATCTACAATATTCTTAAGGAAAGGAGGATAGTTATCATCTGTATCTGCAATAATTTGGATGTTTAATTTACTAGCTCTTTCTTTTAAATCACTTACATCTTTCTTAAAATCTGATGATTTTATCTTATAGGCAAGTGATTTATTAAGAAAGTTATAGTTTTCTAAGCTTTTAATATCTATATTGTGGATTTCTCTTATATCCTTTAAATAAGCTTCTATTTGTGAAATTTTATCACTATAAAGACCTAGACTATTAAGCCAAATTAAGGTATCTCTTTTGTTAGTTTCCATATGTTTACCTCCAATATTTTTTATCTAAGCTTCGATATCCTATGGCTTCTAGAAGATTATTATCGCTAATTTGTTCTAATCCTTCTAAGTCTGCTATAGTTCGAGATACTTTTAAAATTTTATTAAAGGTCCTGCCGGAAAACCTATATTTTTCAAATGCATTTTTCATAATTAACTCACTGGATTCATTTAACTTGCAGTATTTCTTTATATCCTTATTGGACATTTGAGAATTAGTTAAGATTTTTTCATCTTTAAACCTATCTTCTTGTATAGACCGCGCTTTGATTATTTGAGATTTAATATCAAAAGATGACCTTGCTTTTTTTTGGCTGTTTAACTCTTCATACTTAACAGGTAGAACCTCAATATGTAAGTCTATCCTATCTAATAAGGGGTGACTTATTTTCCCTAAGTACTTGTCAATTTGGCCCTGGGTGCAAGTACACTGGTGTAGGGGATCTCCATAATAGCCACAAGGACATGGATTCATTGAAGCTACAAACATAAACTCAGAAGGAAATACAAGGGATGCATTTGCTCGCGAGATATGTACAAAACCATCTTCTAAAGGCTGTCTTAGGGTTTCTAAAACATTCTTTTGAAATTCTGGTAATTCATCAAAGAACAATACCCCATGGTGGGCTAAGGAAACTTCTCCTGGCTTGGGTATCCTTCCACCTCCAATGATTGATACCCCGGAGGATGAATGGTGGGGGGCCCTAAAAGGTCTTTCTTTTATAAGCCTATTGTTTTCTAATAAACCAGATATACTGTATAGCTTAGTTACTTCAATGGCTTCCTCAAAATTTAATTCTGGCAAAATACCAGGTATTCTCCTAGCTGCCATAGTTTTGCCAGACCCAGGTGGGCCAATTATTAATATATTATGGTTTCCTGCAGCTGATATTTCTAAAGCCCTTTTCAAACCTTCCTGGCCTTTTATATCAGCAAAATCAAAAAATGACTCATTATTTAAATCATTTTTATCTTCATGCTTTTGTTTATAGGGTTTAATATCAATTTCATTATTTAAATATTGGATAAGTTCTAATAGGTTACTTACAGGTATTATATCTATATCCTCAACTATGGAGCACTCATCCTTATTTAAGCTAGGAATAATACATCTTTTAATACCTTGCTCCCTCATTGATATTACCATAGGAAGGGCTCCAGTAATTCTATTAACATTTCCATCTAGGGATAATTCTCCAAGAAATAGTGTATCAGATATTTTTTCATCAATTATTTCACCACTTGCATTTAATATACCAACTGCTATGGCTAAGTCTATCTGAGACCCATCTTTTTTTAAATTAGCAGGGGCTAGGTTTATTGTTATCCTGCTTAAGGGAAATTCAAAACCAGAATTTTTAATTGCAGTCCTGACCCTCTCCTTAGATTCTTTTATAGCAGCATCTGGCAAACCCACAATTGTAAACATTGGCAATCCACGAGACAAGTCGCACTCTACTTCTATTAGGGAACCATCTAAACCTAATAGGACACAAGTAAATACTTTTGAATACATAATATCTCTCCTTATATTATAAGAATTTATAAAGAAAAAGCGTTTTCAAAATGATTAATAAGTTCTTTTTCTAAAGGGTATACCTCTATAATATCAAATCTCACTTGAACATCATGTAATTTAAACTTTTGTAAATACATTAAAGAAGCATTTATAATTTTCTTTTGTTTTCTAGAATTAACAGATTCATATGCATAACCATACTCATAGGAATTCCTGGTCTTTACTTCAATAAAGGTAAGGATTTCTTGATCGTATGCTATTATATCTACTTCTCCAATTTTATTCCTATAATTTTTTTCTAAGATTGTATAACCCTTTGAATTTAAATATTCTAAAGCAAGTTGCTCTCCTAATCTTCCTGTTATAACATTTGTTTTCATTTTATACCTTCCAATATCTTTTTTATAAAAGTTCTTCTATGATTTATACTAGGGCCAAGCTCATTTAAGGCACTAATATGGTTCTTTGTTCCATAGCCCTTGTTATTTGCAAGATCATAGCCTGGATTTTCCTTATCCCATTTTAGACAAAGATTATCCCTATAAACTTTTGCAACTATGGATGCAGCTGATATACCATGGACTAGGTCATCCCCCTTTATAAGATTCATTTGAGGAATATTAGTATCTATAGTTTCTGCATCAATTAAGACCATGCTAGGTCTTATATCACTTTTAAGGTTAATAATTAAATTTTCTAATGCATTTTTCATAGCTAGTCTTGTGGCTTCTTTTATATTTATTTGATCAATTACTTGGGGGCTGACACAAGCAAGGCCAAGGCCTATTGAATTATGCACTATATATTCATATAAAAATTTTCTTTTTTTCTCAGATAATTTCTTGGAATCCTTAGTACCCAAAATATTATAATAAGGAGGTAAAATCAAGGCACATGCTACAACTTCTCCATACAAGCACCCCCTGCCAACTTCATCTATACAGGCAATGTACTTGTGTTTCTTATTATATAGGTCTAGTTCTATTTCAAACAATTTACTCACCTCTTTTGAGGATATTCTAGGGTAAGTTTACCAATAATGCCCTTCCTAAACTCCTCCAGGAGGAACCTACTAGTTTTTTCATAATCTGGCTCTCCATATCTTGCTAAGGCCCCTCTTTTTATAGCAATTTCTTCCATAACCTCTAAAGGGGTCTTACTTAAAACTTGGATTTTATATCTTTCCTCTAACAAACCCTTATCAATAAATAGTAATTTTTCAATTAACTTTAGGGCTAAGCTTTCAGTATCTAGTATTTCATCTTTTATAGCCCCTGTCAAAGCTAGATTAATACCCACTTCTTCATCTTCAAACTTAGGCCATAGTATTCCTGGTGTGTCAAGTAATAAGAGGTCACCCTTGGTTTTTATCCATTGATTTGCCCTTGTAATACCAGGTTTATTACCAGTTTTAGCGCTTTTTTTATTTACTAAGGAGTTTATAATAGTTGATTTACCTACATTTGGTATACCCAATATCATTACCCTAATGGGCTGATTAATAATACCCTTTTTCTTATTGTTGACCCTCTTTTTATCCATTATTTCTTTAGTTTTTGAAATAAGGGTATCTAAGCCCTTAGATTTTTGTGAATTGACTAATACACTATCAATTCCACTTTCTATAAAGAAATCTTGCCATATTGCATTTGCCTTTTTGTTTGCAAGGTCTTCCTTGTTTAATATTACTATCCTTGGCTTAGAAGAAACTAGTTCATCAATAACAGGATTCCTACTACTATAGGGTATCCTAGCATCTAGGAGTTCAAAGACAATATCTATCATATTTAAACTACTTTGTATTGACTCCCTAGTTTTTTTCATATGGCCAGGATACCAATTTATATTCATTTCCATTTTTTAGCACCCACTATATAAAAATGGGGACTGAAACAGTCCCATTTAGTAAAATCTCTTTTCTTTAACTTTAGCTGACTTACCTAATCTAGTTCTTAGGTAGAATAATTTTGATCTTCTTACTTTACCTTTTCTTACTACCACTATTTTATCAATTCTTGGAGAATGGATAGGGAATGTTCTTTCAACTCCTACACCATATGATAACCTTCTAACAGTAAAAGTTTTTCTTGCACTTGTACCTTGTATCTTTAAAACTGTTCCTTCGAAAATTTGAATTCTTTCTCTAGTTCCTTCAACTATTCTATAGTGTACTTGAACTGTATCCCCTACGTTAAATTTTGTAAGGTCACTTCTTAATTGATCTTCTTCTATCATCTTAATTAAATCCATATTTGTTTCCTCCCCTCTCTCTAGACGTTCTTACCCTTTAGGTAGAGGACCGCCCTTAATCATATCTATGGTATTATAGCATATCGAATATTCCAATTCAACTTTCTTTTGATATTCGTTTAATTAGAAAATCTAATATTTCCAATTCACTTGTCAAATCACTACCAGGTTTAATTAAATCAGGTCTTTTTTCTAAAGTGGTCTTAAAAGATTTTAACTTTCTCCACCTGTCTATTTTTAAGTGGTCTCCACTTAAGAGTACATCTGGTACTCTTTTATTTTCAAAAACTCTAGGCCTTGTATACTGAGGATATTCAAGTAAGCCATTGTAATGGGATTCAACTTCAAAGGATTCATTTGAAGATAAAACCCCTGGAATTAATCTAATAACAGTTTCTATTAAGACCATAATTGGGATTTCCCCACCTGTTAAGACATAATCTCCAATGGAAACTTCCTCTGTAACATAATTTTCTATAATCCTATTGTCAATTCCTTCATAGTGACCTGCTAATAATATAAGATGTTCTTCCTTAGATAAGGCCTTAGCCTTATCTTGGGTTAAAAGACTACCCTGGGGAGACATATATATTACTTTAGATTTTTCACTTTTTATTGACTTTATAGCTTGGGCAATAGGTTCAGGTTTCATTACCATGCCCTTTCCACCCCCGAAGGGATAGTCATCTACTTTTTTATGTTTGTTGGTAGAAAAATCTCTTATATTAGTGGTATTTAAACTTATAATTTCACTAGTAAGGGCCCTACCAACAATACTGTAACTATATAAGAAGTCGAAGACTTCTGGAAATAAAGTTAATATATCAATTTTCACTCTATCATTCCTTCTATAGGGTCGATAACAATTACTTTGTTTTGTATATCAACTTTTTTTATAAACTCAAAAACTGCTGGTATAAGAAATTCCTTCTTATCTTTATTTGTAATAACATACACATCATTTGCCCCACCTTGAAGGACATCGGATACTTTTCCTACTTCACTACCATCCTCTAGGATAACCTTACAATCAATTAAATCAGAGATAAAATAGTGGTCTTTTTCAAGCTTTACCTTGTTTAAATCATCTACATAAATATAGTGGTCCTTAAACCTTTCTACATCATTTATATTTTCTAAATCTTTAAACCTTAGTAAGGCTAAACCCTTGTGTACTTTAACTTCTTTGATTAGGGCTACTTCTTTTTCTTCACCTATATAAACTTTTTCTAGATCAAAAAACCTATCTAAAGAATCAGTTAAAGGATAAACTTTAAGGTCTCCTTTAATACCATGTGTATTTATAATCTTTCCTATAATAGTATAATCCATTATACACCTACTATCAAAAGTTTATTGAATAATTTCAACAACTACCCTCTTGTTGTCTTTTATTGCAGCTGCTTTTACAACTGTTCTTATAGCCTTGGCAATCCTACCTTGCTTACCGATTATTTTACCCATATCTTCGGAGGCTACTTTTAATTCTATAATAATTGACTGAGAACCTTCAACTTCATTTACACTGACTTCATCTGGATTATCTACAAGTGCTTTTGCAATAAATTCTACCAGCTCACCCATTGATCTAACCTCCATAACTTATGCTTCAGTCTTTTCTTCTTCTACTTTAACTTCTTCAACTTCTTTTTGCTCAAATACACCATTGTCTTTGAATAATCTTTCAACTGTTTCTGTTGGCTTAGCACCATTTTTTATCCAATTTAAAGCCTTTTCATTGTCAATTTTAACTACTTTAGGTTCAGTAAGTGGATTGTAATATCCCAACTCTTCTATAAATCTACCATCTCTAGGTGCCCTTGAATCAGCAACAACTATTCTATAGAAAGGAGTTTTTTTAGCACCTATTCTTTTTAATCTTATTTTAACTGCCATTTATTTCACCTCCTATTAGTTTAAAATATTTATTAGAAAAAGGGAAAGCCTGTTTTCCCTCTTTTCTTCGTTTGTTTGCCCATATCGGTAAATTTTTTCATCATCTTCTTTGTTTCTTTAAATTGCTTAAGCAACTTATTTACCTCTTGGACATTAGTACCACTTCCACTTGCAATTCTCTTTCTTCTACTGCTATCAATTAGGTCGGGGTTATCCCTTTCCTTCTTTGTCATTGACCTTATAATTGCCTCTATTCTATTTAATTCATTATTGTCAACATTTAAACCCTTTAAGGCCTTTGAGTTCATACCAGGTATCATTTGTAATAATTCATCTAGGGGACCCATGTTTTTCATTTGTTCTAATTGGTCTAAAAAGTCTTCAAAAGTAAATTGAGATGTTCTCATCTTTTTTTCTAATTCTAAAGCTTTTTTTTCATCTATATTATATTGAGCTTTTTCTATAAGGCTTAGAACATCACCCATGCCTAGGATTCTAGAAGCCATCCTATCTGGATGGAAGGTTTCAAGCTGGTCTAGTTTTTCACCCATACCTACAAACTTTATAGGCTTTTCAGTAACGGCCCTTATGGATAGGGCTGCTCCACCCCTGGCATCTCCATCTAATTTTGTCAGGATAACACCTGTAATATTTAATTGTTGATTGAAAGATTCAGCAACATTTACAGCGTCTTGACCTGTCATGGCATCTAAGACTAAAAGTATCTCACTAGGATTAGTTGCATCCTTTATAGCGCTTATTTCTTCCATTAAGTTTTCATCTATGTGAAGCCTACCTGCTGTATCTATTATTATAATATCATTTGCATGCTTTTTCCCATGTAAGAGGGCTGCCTTAGCTATGTCAACTGGATCTACCTTATCTCCCATTGAAAATACGGGAACACCAACTTTTTCACCAACTACCTCTAATTGTTTAATAGCAGCTGGCCTATAAACATCGCAAGCTACTAATAGGGGCCTTTTGTTTTGTTTCTTTAAGTTATTAGCTAACTTTGCAGAGGTTGTAGTTTTCCCTGCCCCTTGTAATCCACACATTAAAATAACTGTTGGGGGAGTAGAAGAAATGTTAATCTTTGATTCTTTTTCACCCATTAAATTTGTTAATTCATCATTTACTATTTTTATTATTTGCTGCCCTGGGGTTAAACTTTCTAAAACCTCAGAACCAAGGGATCTTTCTTTAATTTTTTTAATAAAATCTTTAACTACTTTAAAGTTGACATCAGCTTCTAATAAAGCTAATCTTACTTCTCTTAGGGCTAGGTCAAGATCTTTTTCATTAATCTTACCCTTTCCTCTTAATTTACCCAATGCATTTTGAAGTTTTTCTGATAAACTTTCAAATACCAATCCAGAAACCTCCTATTATATAATTATTTTTGAAATAGTATCCACTATCTCTTGAGATTTTATAATTATATCTTTATTATTAGTACTTAGGCCTATTTTATTTATATCTTGGGCTAAACTTCTAATTTCTTTTATGGCAACTTGGCTAGATTGAAATTTATCTACCAGGCCTAATTGCTTTTCATAATTATCAAGTTTTTCTTCTGCTCTTTTTAAAGTGTCAAATACCCCCTGCCTAGTTATGCTTAAATAATCTGCAACTTCAGAAAGGGAATAATCATTTAAATAATAAAGGTCGATAATTTGATATTGCTTAGGGGTTAAGAGCTTACCATAAAAGTCAAAATAAAGATTTATTTTGAATAGCTTTTCCATTTTATCACCAACTTAAATTACTGTCAAGCTTTATACCTGACAGTAATATATTAGACTAATATGTGGTAGTTGTCAACATATTTTTTAAAAAATTGCATCAATAAAGGAATCTACATCAAAAGGTTGAATGTCTTCTATACCTTCCCCAACTCCTATTACCTTTATAGGTAAATTCAATTCAGTTTGAAGGGCAATTGCTACCCCACCCTTGGCGGTTCCATCTAACTTAGTTAAAATTACCCCTGAAATATTTGCAACTTCTTTAAAGACCTTGGCTTGGTTTATAGCATTTTGGCCAGTAGTAGCATCTAAGACTAATAAAATTTCCTTGCTAGCTTCACTGTACTCCCTTTCAACAATTCTAAAGATCTTATTAAGTTCATTCATTAAATTAGTCTTATTGTGGAGTCTACCAGCAGTATCGCAAATTAGTATATCGGTTTTTCTGGCCTTAGCAGCTTGTATGCCATCAAATATTACTGCTGCTGGGTCAGCACCTTCACTATGGGATATCATGTCAACCTCTGCCCTTATACTCCACTCCTTGAGCTGTTCTATAGCAGCAGCCCTAAAGGTATCTCCCGCAGCAATTAAGACCTTCTTGCCACTTTTTTTAAAGGCATGGGCAAGTTTACCTATAGTAGTGGTTTTCCCAACTCCATTTACCCCAACTACTAAGACTACTGAAGGATGGGGTTCTAAATCAAAGTCATTGTTGCTTACAGACTCTAGCATAATATTTTTAATTTCGGACTTTAAAAGATTTTTTATCTCTAAAGAATCAGTAACTTTTTCTTCTTTTATCCTAACCTTTAACCTATCTATTATTTTCATAGTAGAATTAACCCCAATATCAGCTGAGATTAAAACATCTTCTAGGTCATCGAAAAGTTCATCATCAACTTTCTTATATATAGATAAAACATCTTCTATCTTACTTGTCATATCCTTTCTAGTTTTAGAAAGGCCAGATTTTAATTTCTCTAAAAAGCCTGTGTTTTTTTCTTCTAAATCAGGCTGACTTGTTAAATTATCGTAATTTCCATTATCTTCTTTTTTATTTTCTTTATTTGTTTTTTTAAACCAATTAATCATAAAATTCTTATCCCCTTTGTTTTAAATAGCAATTTCATTAAAGTCTTTTAACTTCAAAGACAATAGCTTACTTATACCATCTTCTTCCATAGTAACCCCATATAGGACATCAGCAATCTCCATAGTAGTCTTTCTATGGGTTATTAAGACAAATTGTGTCTTATTATCTAAACTCTGCAAGTAGTCTGTATACCTAGTGATATTGGCTTCATCTAAGGCTGCATCTATTTCATCTAGGATACAAAATGGAGCTGGTTTTATTTTTAAAATTGCAAATAACAAGGCTACTGCCGTCAAAGATTTCTCCCCACCCGAAAGGAGGGTTAAACTTTGAAGTTTTTTTCCTGGAGGTTGGGCCATAATTTCAATCCCCGCACTTAAGATATCTTCACCCTCTGTTATTTCCAACCTAGCCTTTCCTCCATTAAACAAGGCAGAAAATGTTTCTGCAAACTTTATATTAATTTGGTCAAAAGCTTTTCTAAAACTTAACCTCATTTTCCTATCTATATCCTTAATAACATTTTCTATATCTTCTTTTGCTATGTTTAAGTCAGATAGCTGTTTTGATAAAAATTCATACCTTTCACTTACAGATTTGTATTCTTCTATAGATGATATATTTATATTTCCTAAAGACTTGATCTTAGCTTTTAATTCTAGGATAGAATTCTTGGCTTCCTTTATATCCTTTATTTCAAATGTATAAGCAAGGGCTTTTTTGTAATCCAAGTCGTAATCGTTTATTAATTTTTCTGTCATCGTTTCTATATGCATGGTAGCCTTTGTTTTTTCTATCTCTAATTTATTTATATCCCTTTCCAAATTTGTAAGTCTGTTATTATATACTTTTAATTTTTCCCCGTACTCATAAAACTTATTCATTTTTTTATTCTTTACTGATAAAAGTTCATTTAAATCATCCGCTTGGGAACTTTCACTGTGGGAAAATTCTTCTAAGCTATCACTTATAACTTTGCTTTTCTTGTTATTTTCATTTAAAATATTATTTTGATTTATAATTTCAAGTTTAATAAAGTTAATTTTTTCTCTTAAACCTTCTAAGTCTTCCTTGTTCTTTACAATGGACCTATTTTTTTCATCAATAGTTGCATTTAATTTTGTAATTTCTATTAAAAGTTCTGTTATTTCCCTATCTAAGTTTTCTTTTTTATCTTTTAATAATTGAAGTTGGCTTTCGCTTTCTTTTTCTTTGAGATTAAATTCATCCATTTTAATTTTCATATCTTCAATTTCTTTTTTTAACATGGTTTCTTTTTGCCTTAAATTGTTAAATTCTTTCTTAAAATTATCTTGGTCTAATTTTATTTTCCTAATATCATCATCAATTCTACCTAAATCAATGAAATCATTTTTTATTTGATTCTCCAAACTCCTAATATTGTTTTTAACTTCTTCTTGTTTTATTTTTAATTGATTTAAGTTTATTGTAATATTCTTATATTCCTTGTTTTTTAACTCTTCTTCTACCTTGAATTCAATAATACTTGAATTTATGTCTTTTATTGTATTAGTCAAATCCTTAATAATATTTTTTCTATTTAATATACTTATATTAGTGTTTTTAAAAGATCCTCCAGTTAAGCTACCCCCAGGATTTACAACTTCTCCATCAAGGGTTACAAGTCTTGCTTTAAAGTTAGTAGTTCTTGCATACCCTATGGCAGAGTTAATATCTTTAGCTACTAGGGTCCTGCCTAGTAAGTTTTTAAATATATTCTCATATTTTACATCATACTTTATAAGCTCATCTGCGCTTCCTAAAATACCATAGTCATTTTTCACTTTTTCAGAAATACTTAAGCTACTAGGTCTGATGGTATTTAAGGGTAGGAAGGTAGCCCTTCCTTTTTTTTCTTTCTTAAGGTATTCTATAAACGACTTTGCAGCTTGGTCATCTAAAACAACTATATTTTGTATGGAACTTCCTAGGGCTATTTCAACTGCCCTAAGGTAGGCCTTGTCTACTTCAAACAAGTCAGCGACAAGACCGATAAAACCCTTGTTTAATTCGCTATTAAAAGAAAGTGCCTTAATAATATCCTTAACACTTTGATAATAACCTTCATATTGGGATTCCATGTTTTTATAAAGTTTTATGGAGCTTTTATTATTGCTTAAATCATTTTCTTTATCTGTTAATAGCTTATTTATCCTTCTTGTTTCATCAGCTAAGACTTCTAGCTTATTGGATAAGGAATGCTCTTTTTCAATTAAATCTTCCAAGACCCTTTTTTCCTTATTTAGGTCTTTTTCTTTTTCTTGTACTAGGCTAAGTGTAGTTTCTTTCTTACTTTCTAATTCGACTAAATCAAGGTTGATTTTTTTATCACCCTTATTTATATTATCTATATATAAGCTTATTGAATTTAATTCACTCTTTTTATCTGAAACCTCATTGTATAGGGTCATAATTTGATTCTTTAACAAAGAGCTAGTTTTATCTAGGTCTTTTAAATCTTCAAGGACTTCATTTCTTTGAGATAACTTTTCCCTATGAGATAAGACAAATTTTTCCTTATTTTCAATTAATAGGTTTAATTCTTCATTTGGTAGCTTAAAGTCCTTACCTTCTTCTTCTTGAACAAGATAAGTTTTTAAGTTATCTTCTAATCTATTTATTTCCTTATTTAAGTATATGGATTGTTCCTTAATTATCCTTAACTCAGTCTTGTTTTTCTCAAGGGTTTGAATATTTTCTAATTTAAGTGCCCTTTTATCTTCTATTTCTTTTTCTAGGGAATTAAGTTCAGTTTTTAATTCTAAATAATGCTCATCAGAGAGGGCATTGTCAGCGTCAATAATTTCTTTTTCCTTATTTAAGGCAACTTGCTTTTCCTCTATGACTTCTACCTTTTTATTCATCTTATCTATATCCATTACAGCAATATTGACATCAATATTTTTAAGCTTATTAAATAGACCTTGAAACTCTATGGCCTTATCAGACTCTAGCTTAAGGGAATCCTTCTGTAATTTAATTTCTAATAGGAGGTCTCCTATTCTAATTAGGTTCATGGTGGTACGTTCGAGCTTTCTTAAGGCTTCCTGTTTTTTTGCCTTGTACTTAACTATACCGGCAGCTTCTTCGAAAATATTTCTCCTGTCCTCAGGCTTGTTGGATAAGATTTCATCTATCTTACCCTGGCCAATTATTGAATAGCCTTCTTTCCCTATCCCTGTGTCCATAAATAACTCTCTAACATCCTTTAACCTAGCAGAGTTCTTATTTATGTAGTATTCACTTTCACCTGAACGAAACATCCTCCTGGTTACAACAACTTCCCTATAGTCCAGGGGAATCTTACCTTCATTGTTATCAAAACTAATAGAAACTTCTGAATAGCCTAGGGCCTTTCTCTTTTCAGTACCAGAAAAAATAACATCCTCCATCTTGTTTCCCCTAAGACTTTTTACACTTTGCTCACCTAGGACCCACCTAATTGCATCAGCTATATTGCTCTTACCACTACCATTAGGGCCTACAATTGCAGTTATTCTATCGTTAAAAGAAACTTCTGTTTTATCAGCAAATGATTTAAAACCCTGTATATCTATTTTCTTTAAATACAATTGTAGGACCTCCTTTTTTCTTTGTGGGAACTTAAAAACTCATTAGTAGTTAAAATCATATTCTTTCATTTGATCTAGTAAATTTATTGTAAAATTATTTTTATCATAGCTAAGCTTTACTATATACTTATCCATGTCCTCTTGTCTAATACTTAGGTTTTTAAGGCCTAGGTCCTTTATTATTTGACTCTTATTTTGTCCTTTTTGGCCTGCTATTACCGAGGTATAAAGTTTTCCACATATAAGAGTAATTTCCTTATCTCTTAAATTTATTCCTTCTTTATAAATATAAGCTAAAAATAATTTCTTAAAGACCCTCTCTTCTACTAATTGCCTTAGGGCTGGGTGGAAGGGTCCTGCCAGGACATCCTTTCCTTCTTGTATATTTTCTGTTGTTTGCAAACCTATCCTAATAACTGGAATTTTATTTAAAGTAAATAAAATTAATATTTCACAAGACAAATCGATTGCTTCTTCTAGGGTCATAGGGCTATACAGGTTATTATTCATTAAAAATTCAAGCTTAGTATTTTTAATTACTAAAGTTGGATATATGCGGATAAAGGAAGGTTTTATTTGAAGAAGCTTTCTGGCACTTTCCATAGATTTTTCATAAGAATCTTTTGGCAAGCCAAGCATCAATTGAAGGCCAAGTTTAAAACCATAAGATTTTATTAGCTTACTTGCATAAAAAACTACCTTATCGTCATGGCCCCTTTCACTTTCTTTTAAAACAAGCTTATCTAAGGATTGAACACCTAACTCTATGGTATCAACAGTATATTCCCTTAACATATCTAGTATATCCTTGTTTATTGCATCTGGTCTTGTAGATAATCTTATTTCCTGAATAAGGCCCAAATTTTTATACTTTAAGGCAATTTCTAAAAAATTTCTTTGTTCAAGAATATCTATAGCCGTAAAAGACCCTCCAAAAAAAGCAATTTCAATAAAAGAGTCTTTTTTAAAGGTCTCTAAATGGCTATTTATTGATTCTTCAACTTCCTTTTTACTTAATCCACTACTTATGCCGGTTATCTTTCTTTGATTGCAAAAAACACAATCATGGGGGCAGCCATAATGAGGAACAAAGATGGGGATTATATAATGCTTAGTCATAGTCCTCACCCATTAGTATCAAGGCTTCTTTTGCAGATAATTGAGCAGCTTCTTTCTTATTTCTTCCTATACCTGACCCTATAACATCACCATTAAATAAGACATCTACGTAAAATATCTTATTGTGGTCAGGTCCTTCTTCTTTTACAACTACATATTCTATTACACCCTTAGCGTGTTTTTGTAGTTTTTCCTGTAGTTCAGTCTTGTAATCGGTGAATAGGTTTCCCTTAGCTACTGCCTTAACTATGTCAATTTCGAAGTTTTTTAATAAAAATTCCCTCACCCTATAGTAATCGCTATCTACAAAAATTGCACCTGTTATAGATTCACTTGCATCTGCCAAGATAGAATCTCTGTTTCTACCTCCTGTCACTTCCTCGCCTTTTCCTAAAAGAAGGTAATCCCCCAAATTGATTTTTCTTGCAACCATGGCAAGGGATGACTCGCAAACTACTTTTGCCCTTATCTTTGTCAATTCTCCCTCAGGATAAAATGGGTATTTCATAAATAAATTTTCACTTACAACTAAACCCAATATGGTATCCCCCAAAAATTCTAGTCTTTGGTTGCTCTTACTAGGGTGTAGGCCTTGTTCATTTGCATAGGAACTGTGGGTTAGGGCAGTAATTAAAATTTCTATATCTTCAAACTTATATTTTAATTTTTCCTGAAGTTCATTTAACTTAGAAAGATTAGGGTAATCTATCATCTTCTACCTCCATATAATTCTTCTTAGAGTCTATTTTTAATATAGGTTTCAGCTTCTCCTACAGTAGTTATCATTTCTACATCATCATCTAATACCTCTAATTCAAATTCATCTTCAAGGGACATAATTAACTCTACAAGGTCTAGTGAATCTGCACCTAAATCCTCACTAAATGATGTTTCTCTACTTATATCTTCTTCAGCAACGTTAAATTGAGCTGATATGATGTTAATAATTTTATCTAGTACCATTATGATCTCTCCTTATATTTCCTTTAAATTTTCTTCAATAATTGAAATTACATCTTTTTCTATAAAAGTCTTTAAGTGTAGAATGCCATTTTTAAAGGCATAATAATCTGAGCTCCCATGGGCTTTTACAATAGGTTTTTTAGTTCCTAAAAGTGGGGCTCCTCCATACTCCCTGTAATCAAGAACTTTTTTTAATTTTACCATTTCTGGTTTTAATAATAAGGCTCCCATCTTTGACCTAGAATTTATCATAAAAGATCTTTTTAACATAGTAAAGATTGACTTTGCCATGCCTTCAGTGAGCTTTAAAATAATATTTCCTACAAATCCATCACAAACTATTACATCAACTATTCCATCTGGTAGGTCCCTTGCTTCTACATTGCCTACAAAGTTTAAATTCTTACTTTCAATTAACTTGTATGCATCCTTTGTAAGCTGGTTGCCTTTTTCTTCTTCACTTCCAACATTTACTAAGCCTATTTTAGGGTTTTTAATGTTCATTACATTTTCAACATAAAGAGACCCCATTAAAGCAAATTGTTCCAAATACTCTGCTTTAGAGTCCATATTAGCCCCAGCATCTACCAACAAGGAGGCTCCCTTTGTGGTGGGGTATATAACAGTTAAGGCTGCCCTGTCTATGCCATCAATTCTTTTTACAATAAAAAGACCACCTGCAAGCAGGGCCCCAGTATTACCTGCTGAAATAACCCCCTGACCCATATTATCATTTAAGGCCCTTAAGGCAACAACTAAAGAGCTATCTTTTTTCTTTCTAATAGCTAGGGTTGGATTATCGGAGTTTTCTATTACTTCTGTAGCATTAAGTATCTTAATTTTTTCTTTAGGATAATCGTATTTTTTCAATTCTTTTTCTAATAATTCTTCTGGTCCACTAATTAAAATTTCTATATCTTCTTCTTTAACAGCTTCAACACTACCTCTGACGGTAGACAAAGGAGCATTATCCCCACCCATTCCATCTACTATAATTATCATTTTGTATTCTCCTTCAATATTATTATTTTTTATTGGAATTACAATTTCATTATTAATAAAAAAGACTCCCAATAAAATCAAACAATAAAGACTTCTATGGAATATCTTAAAATAAGGTTCAATTAATTTAAAAGATTGTAAGAGTAGAACTTTCTATTTCTTATAAAAAAAAGATAGTGAAGCTAATCACTATCTTTTTAGAGTCTACTCGACTACAATCGCTTCTCTGTTCTTGTAATAGCCACAGCTTCTACAAACTCTATGTGGTTGTTTTGCCTCATGACATTGCGGACATTCAACAACAGTTGCTTTATTTAGTCTGTATGATGAAGCTCTTCTTTTGTCTCTTCTGGTCTTTGACGTTTTTCGCTTTGGTACTGCCATTTAAAACACCTCCTTAATCATCTAAAGAAAGTTCCCTCAACTTTTGAAACTGCAAATTGCCGGTCTGAATTTCACACTTGCAATCATCTTTATTAAGATCTATTCCGCATACGGGGCACAATCCTTTACAATTTTCGCTACATAAATTTTTCATTGGTATAGAACTTAGTATCTGATCCCAAACATAATCTGAAAGATCTATTTTGGAATCTGAATAATATATAATATCTTCAGCAATATCAGAATCCTCTTCTGTGTTCTGTCTACCTTTTTTTTCTAGTTTTGCAGATGATTTAAAACTTATATTTTTTTCAGTTTTTATCAAACACCTATCACAAGTAGACTTATGTAGGTAGTTACCTGAAATTGCTAATATAAGATCTTTATCAGCCTTATAAATTTCACCCATAACAGATATAGGATGAAGCGTATCATTATTATCTAATTTCTGGATATCATTATCCTTAAAATCAAAAGAAAATGAATATACTGTTTCACTATCAACTAGAAAATGTGATAAGTCAATAATCATTGTTTTCACCTCTTAGACTAACAGTACTATTATATATATCAGGCTAATCTTTGTCAACTATTAGTAATTAAACTAGTTCTAAAGTTTCTCTTGCTATCATAAGCTCTTCATTTGTAGGTATTACCATTATTGTAGCGCTAGCTAGGTTTTTACTTAGAAGGGCTTCCTTGCCTCTTACACCCTTGTTTAAGGACTTGTCAATTCTAATTCCTATACACTCTAAACCATCGCAAATCATTTCTCTTATAGTGTCAGAGTTTTCTCCAATACCTGCAGTAAAGATAAGGACATCTACCCTACACATTTGAGCAGTATATGCAGCTATATATTTTTTTACCCTGTTAGTAAAAACTTTTAAGGCAAGCTCTGCCCTTTGATTTCCTTCGCTTGCAGCTATTTCTAAATCTCTAAAGTCACTGCTTAAGCCTGAAATTCCAAGAACACCAGATTCTTTGTTTAACATATTATTTACTTCTTCAAAAGTCATATCTTCCTTATCCATTAAAAAAGGTATTATAGCAGGGTCAATATCACCAGATCTTGTACCCATTGCAAGTCCTTCTAGGGGAGTAAAGCCCATACTTGTATCTACTGATAAGCCACCCTCTATAGCAGTTACACTTGAACCATTGCCTAAGTGACAAGTTACAATATTTAAGTCTTTTATGTCTCTTTCTAAAATTTCTGCAGCTCTTAGGGCTACATACTTATGAGAAGTTCCATGGAAACCATATCTTCTAATTTTGTATTTTTCATAAAACTCATAAGGAATAGCATAAATATAATTATCCGCTGGTATAGTTTGATGAAAGGCTGTGTCAAATACCCCTACCATTGGTGTATTTGGCATTAATTCTTTACAAGCTTCAATCCCCATAATGTTAGGTGGGTTATGTAAAGGTGCTAATTCTATATTCTTTTTTAATGCATCCATAACAGCTTCATCAATTATTACTGAACTTGAAAAGTCTTCTCCCCCATGTACAACCCTATGGCCTACAGCCCCAATTTCATCCATAGACTTTATAGCACCATGTTCTTCATCAACAATTGCTTGTAGAACTAATTCAAGTGCTCTCTTGTGGTCTTCCATTGGTTCCTTAATAATTATTTTTCCTTTGTCGCTTGTTTCATGCTTAACTTGTGAACCCTCGATACCTATTCTTTCTACAAGACCCTTAGCTAGTACTTCCTCACCCTCCATATCAATTAGTTGATACTTTAGGGATGATGATCCACAATTGATTACTAATATTTTCATGTGACTACCTCCATTTCTTTTCTAAACTAATAGTATTATATTTATGTTAAAAAATCAACACAATAAAGGAAAATAGGGGTAAATTCTTATCTTTAAAAAGATATTTGTTTATGAGCAAATAAAATGATAATATGATATTAAATAAATGGGAGGTTACTTATGAATATAGCAGGGATAGTTACAGAATATAACCCATTTCACAATGGTCATATAGAACACATAAAAAAGACTGTGGAACTTGCAAATTCAAGTCATATTATAGCTATCATGAGTGGGTCATTTGTCCAAAGAGGAGAACCAGCAATAACAGACAAGTGGACTAGGGCTAAGAGTGCCATTGAAAATGGTGTGGATTTAGTTATAGAACTCCCTGTAGTTTATTCCTGTCAATCAGCAGAGTTCTTTGCCTATGGGGCCACAAAGTTATTGCACTCTTTAAAGATTGTAAATAGCCTAGTTTTTGGTAGTGAAGTTGGATTGATTGATGATTTAAATAATATTTCTCAAGTTTTATTAGATGAAGGAGTAGACTTTAAAAAGGACTTAAGAGCTAGCTTAAAGACTGGCAAATCTTTTGCAAAAGCAAGGACCATAGCAATTGAAAAGGACCTTAAAAGAAGAAATATATCAAGTAATGAAGTTAAGGAAGTAACTAAGGGGTCAAACAATATCTTAGGGATTGAATATTTAAAGGCCATAAAAAGATTAAATTCTCCTATTGTCCCCCTTACTTATAAGAGATTAGGGGCAAATTATAATTCCTTAGAAATAAAAGATAACATTGCATCTGCTACTGGAATAAGAAATTTAATTAAGAATAAGGAGTATGAAGACTTAATTCCCCTAATGCCAAAAACATCCTTTGACAATTTAATGGACTTTAAGAGTAAGTATGGGACCTTTAACCACTTAAATAACTATAACAAGCTTTTATCATACCTTTTCTTTGCTAAGAGAAAATCTGACCTAAGACAAATTTTTGATATGGAAGTGGGACTTGAAAATAGGATACTAGAACTTTCAAAATTACATTTAAATACAGATGACCTTATAGAGGCAGTTAGTTCAAAAAGGTATCCAAGGACACGGATAAGCAGGATTTTATGTCACTTATTATTAGACTTTAAAAGACAGGACTTATTAGATGTTATAAATGGAGATATTAATTACATTAGAATTTTAGCAAGCAATAAAAAAGGATTTGAAGTAATAAATGCTATTAAAAATAATTCTGAAATTGAAATTATTAATAAATTTTCAGATATAAATAAAAATATAGATCTGCTTTCTAGAAGGGTTCTATCCTTTGAGCAAGTAGCAACAGACCTATATTTCCTTGGTTTAAATTTAAATAAGCCCTTAAAGGGGATGGACTTTTTAACAAGCCCCTATATAAGTAAATAAGACCTAAAAGACTTTTATTCTTTGACTCTTAGTTCTTTTCTATTTTCATTAAGTAATTGTATAAGTTCCTTGAACTTTTCTTGAGCCTCATACAAGATTTCATCAGCATATTCAAGAGACCCTAGTCTAATCTCATCAGATGAAAGCTTAGCTTTGGTGATTATTTCTTCAGCCCTTTCATTTGCAACCCTAAGTACTTCTTCATTGTTTATTAATTCTTCCAAACGCTTTTCAGCATCTTCAACCATGGTACTAGCTGTTTTTTGGGCTTCATCAATAATTCTTTGTCTTTCTTCTTTAATCCATGCAGCTTGTTTAATTTCATCTGGCAACTTTATTCTAATTTCTTTTACAATATCTAAGAGTTCATTTTTATCAACTAAAACTCTACCTGTTAAGGGTATACTGGTACCTGCTTCTAATATATCCTCAACCTCATCAATTAAAGTCAGTAAATCCATTATCTTAGTCCCCCTTTGAATTTTTCTTTTAAAGCTTTTTCAACTATTTTAGGTACAAAACATGATATCTCACCATTGTATGAAGCAATTTCCTTAACGATTGTTGAACTTAAAAAAGAAACTTCACTAGATGATACCAAGAAAAATGTTTCTAACTCACTATAGGTTTTTCTATTTACTAAGGCTAGTTGCATTTCATATTCAAAATCAGAAACAGCCCTTAGGCCTCTGATTATATTTGAGCAATTTTTTTTACGAGCGTATTCTGTAAGAAGGCCAGAAAAAAAGTCTATCTTTATATTAGGTAGGTCCTTAGTTGTTTCTTCTAGTAAGTGTAGCCTTTCCTCTATTGTAAATACGGATTTTTTATTGCTATTAAATAAGACAGCTATATTTACTTCTTCAAATTTATCTGAACACCTTTTTATAATATCAAGATGACCGTTTGTAACTGGGTCAAAACTTCCAGGATATATTACTCTCATTTAACCACCTCTTTATTCTTATAAAAAGTAATAAGGTTGTTTCCATACTTTCTTTCATCAACCTTTTCAATTTTTATATAATCATCATTTAATCTTAACCTTTGATCATGTTCAACTATAATTAATCCATTTTCCTTTAATAAGTTTAAACTATCTAATAAAGATAAGCTAGTATTAAATAAATCAAGGTCCCCAAAGGGTGGGTCTATATATATATAGTCAAAATAAACCTTATCTTTACTTAAAAGTAAAAGAGCCTTTTTAGCATCCATATTCCATACTAGGGCCTTATCCATTAACCTAGTATTCATTAAATTCTTCTTAATATAGGAGATACTGTCTTTACTTTTATCAACAAAGTATACTAAGTCAGACCCCCTACTTAAAAACTCTATCCCTATAGACCCAGTTCCAGCAAATAAGTCTAAGATAAGAGCATCTTCATACAAGGGATAAAGTATATTAAAAAGAGACTCTTTTAACCTATCCTCAGTAGGACGAATTTGACTACCTTTTGGAGATGCTAATTTATGGCCCTTCCTAAGACCAGATATTACTCTCATTAAATCACCTGCTTTATGGTAATATTTTATCATAGTTTATGTTTAATTAAAACTTAAAGTCAAAATTACTTGACAATTAATTCGCTATCTATCCGTGAAAATAGGTCTTTTATCTTTTGCCTTAAGTTTATATATTCACTATTGTAAAAGTCTTTCATAATAAAATTAGCATCTTCTTGGGCAACTTTTAAGATTTGCAAGTCACTTGCAAGGTTTGCAAACTTTAATTCAGGCAAACCATGTTGAAGAGTTCCAAAAAATTCACCCGGTCCCCTTAGGGCTAGGTCTTTTTCTGAAATAACAAAGCCATCACCTGTACTTTCTAATACCCTCATTCTTTCCCTACTAAGCTTAGACATACTTTTGTTTATTAAAACACAGTAAGATTGATACTGACCCCTTCCTACCCTACCTCTTAATTGGTGTATTTGGGCAAGGCCAAATCTTTCTGCATTTTGTATTACCATGATATTGGCATTTGGGACATTGACCCCAACCTCAATTACTGTAGTCGATACTAAAACATCAATCTTTTTATCTTTAAATTCTGTCATTATAAGGTCTTTTTCCTTTTGAAGAAGCTTGCCATGCATAAGGGCAATTTTATATTTGCTAGAAATATGGTCTTTTATTATATGATATTGTTCTTCTGCTGAGAGGACATTTAAATTTTCGTTTTCTAAGATCAAAGGGCAAACTATATAAGCTTGTCTTCCTTCCTCCAACTGTTTTTCAATAAAGGCATATATCCTATCCTCCATATCGCTTCCAACTGAGTAAGTTTTAATTTCTTTTCTTAAAGGAGGAAGCTCATCTATTATTGATATGTCTAAGTCACCATATAAGATCAAGGCTAGGGTCCTTGGAATAGGTGTAGCTGTCATAACAAGTACATCAGGGAAGAAACCCTTATCTGCTAAATTCAATCTTTGTTTAACCCCAAATCTATGCTGTTCATCCGTAACAGCTAAGCCCAACTTATTAAACTCTACTCCATCCTGTATAAGGGCATGGGTTCCCACGAGTATATCTATCTTTTTACTTTTCAAAGCTTCCAATGTTTCTTCTTTCTTTTTCTTTGACTGTTTTCCTGTTAAGATCCCTATCTTTACCTTAGTACCCTTAAAAGCTTCTTGCAAAGATTCAAAATGCTGATTCGCTAGAATTTCAGTTGGGGCCATCATAGTTGCTTGATACCCATTTAAAACTGCATTATACATACCTATAATAGCTATTATTGTCTTACCAGAACCTACATCCCCTTGTAGGAGCCTATTCATTTGCTTATCCTTTGACATATCCGCTAGGATTTCTTCAACTACCCTAGACTGGGCTCTAGTTAAGTTAAAGGGTAGATTATTGATAAATTTTATTAAGTTCTCATGTGTCTTAAACTTAATACCCTGAGATTTAGTATTTTTTTCTTTCAATTTAAATAAGCCAAGTTGCATAACCAATAATTCCTCATAGGCCAATTGCTTTCTTACTTTGTGGTATTCATCACTTGAACTTGGGTTATGTATCCTATAGATAGCATCTCTTTTTTTTATAAACTTATACTTTTTAATAATAAAATGAGGAAGTACATCATTAAGCTCACTTAAACCATAATCTAAGGCAGACCCGATTATATTACTAATAACCTTATTACTAATTCCATTAGTTAAACCATAGATGGGGTAAAGTTTCTTAACTTCATGTTTTTGCCCCCAAGCTTCTATAAGAGGGCTTTGAATTTGTCTTTCAAACTTATTTAAGATTACTTTACCAAATACCATATACTCTTTACCTAGGTAGATAGTTTGTTTTAGGTAATCTTGGTTAAACCATATTAAATTTGCCCTTCCTGAGTCATCCTCAACCCCAACTCTTAATATATTAAGGCCCCCTCTTGTCCTAATTATTACTGGTTTTTCAATAACCCTTACCCTAAAAACTTGCTTTTCCCCATGGATACCTTCAATTAATTTGTTTAATTTAGTCCTATCCTCAAAAGATTTTGGCAAGTAGTAAATTAAATCTTCTATTGTATACAGGTTCATTTTATTTAATAATTTAGCCTTTTTAGGGCCTACGCCCTTTAAATACCTTATATCATCTTTTAAAATATCCAAAATATACCTCCACTTGCTTTAAGTTACCTTTACAATAAAAAAAGCAACCCTACCTTAAGGTAGGGTTATTCAACTGCGAATAAATAAAAATAAAGCGGTTGTCCACCATATACTAACTCTATATCTATATCTCCATATTCACTTGTTACCTTATCTGCTAAGGAATTTGCATCATCTTCACTTACATCGGATCCATATATAATTGTAATAATTGATGTCTCATCACTTATCAAGTGATTTAATAAATTTAAGGAAACTTCAGTAATATCACTGCCAGAAGATAAGATATCCTTATCGGAAAGGCCTATAATATCATCTTTTTTAATGCTACTTCCATTAAACTCTGTGTCCCTTACGGCAAAGGTCACTTGACCTGTTTGGACATTTTCAATTGATTCTGTCATTCTCTTTATATTTTCTTCAATATCTAACTCTTCATCTAAGGCTATTAGGGCAGCTAATCCTTGGGGTATGGACTTAGTTGGTAGAACGCTTATATTTCTACTTGATAAGTGCTTAGTTTGTTCAGCTGCTAGGATTATATTGCTATTATTTGGTAATATAATTACATTCTTACTATTTGTCTTGTCAATGGCTGATAAGATATCTTCAGTACTAGGGTTCATTGTCTGACCACCTGAAACAATCACATCTACATTTAAATCCTTAAAAAGAGCATCTATACCCTCTCCAACGGATATAGCAATAATTGAATAATTTTTTTCCTCTAAATCTTCATTTTCTTTTGCTAGGCCTAATAATTCATCCTTTAATAAAACTTCCTCATGTTGATACCTCATATTGTCAATTTTTATATCACTTAAGTCTCCTAGGGTAAGAGCCTTTTCAAGTACCTTGCCAGGATTGTTTGTATGGATATGAACTTTAATCAAACCTTCCCCCCCAACTACTAAGAGGGAGTCTCCAAAAATAGATATATCATCTCTAAAGTCCTCTATTTCAGAAAAAGATGTATTAATCATAAATTCTGTACAATATCCAAACTCAATATTGTCTGTATCTATACTTGGTCTAGTTTTAATTTCTACAATCTCTTTTGATTCTTCTTTTGTTATAGTCACAAGGGACCTGTTTTCATCACTTAGGGCTGAATGCATGCCACTTAAAAGATATATTAAGCCCTTACCACCTGCATCTACAACCCCTGCCTGCTTTAAGACAGGTAGCATATCGGGTGTTTTATCTAAAATAATATTCCCATGTTTTATTATATCCTCTAAGAACAAGGACAAATCTTCATACTTATCACAATTAGAGATAGCAAATTCACCGCATTCTCTGGCAACAGTTAAAATCGTACCCTCAGTAGGTTTCATAACAGCCTTATAGGCTGTATCGGCTGCTGACTTAAGGGCCATAGCAAGGGTCTTTGGATTGATATTGTCCTTTTCTGCAATTCCACTGGCAAAACCTCTAAAGAGCTGGGATAATATAACTCCTGAATTCCCCCTAGCCCCCATTAAGGACCCTTGACTTGCAGCTTGTGCTACAAGGGCAGTATTATTTTTTTCAATAGTTAAGGCTTGCTTTAATGCCGATTTCATAGTAAGTAGCATATTGGTACCAGTATCACCATCAGGTACTGGGAATACATTTAAACTGTTTACTTCATCTTTATTTTCTTCTAATCTTTCAGCTGCACACTTAAACATTACTTGGAGTTTGAAGCCATCTATTTTATTGATTATCATATTTGCCCTCCTAATTACTTCTCAATTCGGATTCCTTGGACAAATACATTTACCTTATCCACTTTAAATCCGGTTAGATTTTCAATATTAAATTTTACACTATTTATTATGTTTTTACAAACCGTTGATATTTTAACTCCATACTCTAAGATTACATACATATCAATTGTAATAGAATTATCCTTTATATAAATCTTAATCCCCTTTGTTAACAAATCTGACTTTAAAAGCTTAAATAAGCCATCTTTTGCGTCTTTTGTCGCCATTCCAACTATACCATAACTCTCCATTGCTGACATTCCTGCTAAAGATGCAAAGACACTATCTTCTATACTTATCGATCCCAATTCATTCTTTATTTTTACGGGCATGAATAAACCTCCTTGCTTTATAGTCTTATCCTTA
>CAZSLV010000012.1:0-28527 GCA_964607545.1 uncultured Gudongella sp.
CGCTTTATTCAGATTTAAAAGGATGGACAGAGTCGTCCATCCCTACGGATGTGATAATTGTATAATTTGAGGATGACAGGGCTTTTTTCATAGATTTAAAATTATAGAAAATTAATCACCAGATAAGATAAGATAATACCAACAAAGACTGACAAGACTAAGTTGTTAAAACGATAGGATAAAAACCCAGCTGCCCCTATTCCTATTATGGCAGCAGGAATTAATGATACTTGTGATGTTAAAATCCCCCTTATAATTAAAATGCTAAGGGAGGTATAGGGAATTAATTTTAAGAATCTTTCTAATTTAGGGTTCATTTTCTTATTGCTTAAAAACAGGAGGGGAAAGACCCTTGGTATATAGGTAACTAACATCATTCCCATTGTAATGCTAAGATAAGTCTTCATTCTTACTTTCCCTCCTATCTAAAATTATTGTTGCAAGTCCTGTAGATATAATTATTCCTGCAATAATATCCCATCCAGATGAAAAAAAATTGCTAAAGAAAATTATTGTATACACTAAAACCCCTATAAGGGATACAAATATGGAGGACTTGTTTGTTTTAAAGGATGGAAATAAAAGGGCTGCAAAAAGTGCATAAAGACCTAGGCCTAGACTTGTTTGTAGGGCTTTAGGGATAATTTCACCAACCAAGTAGCCAAGCATTGTACCAAGAACCCAGGCTAAATAAGCCATCCCATTTACAACCAAAATAAAGGCTAAGTCTAATTTTTCTTTATAAAATGATAAGACTGAAAAAGTTTCATCTGTTATTCCAAATCCAATGATTGGAACAAAAGCCCTCATTTTATTATCAAGCCTTGTGGAAAGAGAAGCTGACATTATCAAGTGCCTTAAATTTAATAAAAAAGTTGCAAGTATAATACTCCCAGGGCTTACCCCAATCCTTACCAAGTCTAAAAACATAAATTGACTGGCCCCTGCAAATACAAAAATAGAATTAGCTGAAGCACCAAAAAAACTTAAACCAGTATTTTTTGCAAGCAAACCAAAAGCCATGGCTACAGGTATATAACCAAGTACTAGGGGGCTTCCATATACAAATCCTTCTTTTATAGATTTATGCTTACTTATCTTCATTTTAAATACCTCGTTTTTAAAATATAATATCCCTATTATATGACTCTTCTTAAGTTAATGCAATAAAATAGGAAAGAGATTAATTGTCCTTTGTGAATTGGTCTTAATATGGGGTATACTTAATATAAATAAATTTTGGAGGTTACTATGGATAAAGATGCTTATAAGAATAACAGGTACTTACTTAAAACCCATATTAGGGAAATAATTGATATGGATGATAATGATATGAAAAAGGGACTACCCATGCCCCCTATCCAAAAAGACCCTGGTCAATTTGACCTACTTATAGACCTACCCCCTATAGATAATTTTCTAGATATTTCTGATAAGTCTACTGTTTATTCTATTTTAAATAGAAAGACAAAGAGAAAATATGACCCCTCCCACACCATGACCCTGGTAGAATTATCTTGGCTCCTTTTTGCAAGCCAGGGGGTTAGGGCTAAATCAGGTCAAAATTATTTTAGAACCGTTCCTTCTGCGGGAAACAGACATGCTTTTGATACCTATATAGGGGTTTTTAATATAGAGGGTCTAGGTAAGGGGATCTATAGGTACCTTCCAATATCTCATAAGCTTGTACTAGTAGAGGAGATTGAAAACCTGGAGGAAAGAATAAGCAAGGCTTGTAAAGACCAAGCTTTTACTACTAATGGGTCTCTTATCTTTATTTGGGTTGCAGTACCTTATAGGATGGAATATAGGTATACCTTAGCCGCTCATAAGTCTATCCTTATAGATGCAGGTCATATTTGTCAAAACCTCTATCTTGGGGCAGAAGCTATCGATTATGGTTGTTGTGCTATTGGAAATTACAATCAAAATTTAGTAGATAGTTTAGTTAAAGTAAATGGAGAAGATGAATTTTCAGTATATCTTTGTTCAGTAGGAAAATAATTTTCTAGGAAGTGTTTATATGAGGATATTTATTGATGCAGATGGTTGTCCAGTAGTTGATGAGACAGTTGAAATAGCAAAGGAGTTTAAACTTCCAGTCACCATAGTAAAGAATTACGCCCATGTTATTAACAATTCTTATGCAGAGGTTGTAACTGTAGATTTATCCTCTGATAGTGCAGATTATTACATTGTAAATCATATGGGAAAAGGAGACCTTGTAATCACCCAAGACAATGGTCTAGCAGCTATGGTCCTTGCAAAAGAGGGTCTTGTTTTAAATCAAAATGGTTATATTATTGATAATAAGAATATTGATGCAATGCTATCTACAAGGCATATCCATAGGGAACTAAGACAAAAGGGGATTTATGCTGGCAAGGCCAAAAAAAGAGTGAAATCGCATAATAAGTCATACGAAGTCACTCTAAGAAATCTATTAAAAGGCCTAACCTAGGATATCCCCATTTTCTATGGGCTTATCTGGCCTTATTAAGACTACTCCATCTTTAGAATATGTGCCAAGAACTAAAATCTCTGAAAGAAATCCTGCTATATTTCTTGGTGGAAAGTTTACAACTGCAAGGACCTGCTTTCCTATTAAATCTTCTTCCTTGTAGTGGTCAGTAATTTGGGCACTTGATTTTTTTATGCCTACATCCTTGCCCATATCTACAAGTAGCTTGTAGGATGGGTTTCTAGCCTTTTCAAAAGTTTTAGCTTCTATTATGGTCCCAACCCTAATATCTACCTTTAAAAAATCATCAAAGCTTATTAAGTCTTTAATATCCATTACCAATTCACCCTTTCATAGTCTACATACCTGTAATAAATATCACCTTGCCTGTGAACTTGTGATTCCTTTATAATTTCCCAATCATCATCTAAGTCAAGATTTGGTATAAAGGTGTCTGTACTTTTAAAGTCCTTAAATATTTTTGTTATATATGCATAATTACAAAATAATAAAAGCTGCCTTGCTATAGTCCCGCCCCCAGTAACAAAAACCTTTTTTTCCTTATTAGGGTTTATTTCTTTTAATAGGGGAAAGAGGTCTTCCATATTGTTAATTATGATAAAGCCATCTTTCTTAAAGTTCTTTTGCCTAGTTATTATAATATTAGTCCTATTTGGAAGGGGATCTTGTCCTGGTAAGGCCTCCATGGTTTTTCTTCCCATTATCACAATATGACCTTGGGTAATTTCCTTAAACCTGTGTAAGTCTTCCTCTATCTCTACAAGCATCTGTCCACCTAATCCTATTTTCCAATTACCATCAACTGCAAATATAAGAATCATAACATCCTCCTTGACTAGCCTTTTAGTATATTTTAGCATATTTACAGCTTTCTTGTCACCAAATTGTAAATTGCCTATAAAGGATTAAAGTGCTAAAATAAAGGTATAGATAGTATAAGTACTTCTATTTAAAAGGAGGATTTTTAAATGAAAAAGCCAATATTATTAATTATATCAATTCTACTCTTAATAAGCTTAATAGGATGTAGTCCAAAAGCTGAACCAGTAGAACCAGAAGAACCTGGTCTTGAAGAACCCATAGAAGAACCAAGCGAGCCTGTTGAAAAGACAGAAGAAGTAGATGTAGTCCTCTACTTTGGAAATAACGAATATATACTCACTGGGGATGAAAAGCTAGAGTGGATGCTTACAGAAAATAGGACCATAAGCTATGGGCCAGATGTTTGTTTAGAAGAAGCTATAGTAAGGGCACTGATGGATGGACCAAAGGATACTGAAAAAATGTCTACAGGCTTTCCTCAAAGTGTTCAATTAATTGGAGTAAATACCCTAGATGGAACTTCCTATGTAAACTTTAAAAGCGAGGGTTTAAATGGGGGGTCAATGGAAGAAAGGTATATTATTAGTCAGGTTGTTGAATCCTTGGGAAACTTAGATTATGTAGACAGGGTTCAGTTTCTTATTGATGATCAAGAAGCAGAAAGTTTGATGGGCCATATCAGTATAGAAGAACCAATTGAAGTTGAGTAAGTACTAAACCGCTAAATTAGATTTTAGCGGTTTTTCTTATTTAAATTCCACAACCCTTGCTCCAAGATTGTCTACAGTATGTTCAAGCACCATCCAGCTAGGGTAGTTTGTTTTCATATAAGCCCTTATCTTATCCATAAATTCTTGATTCTTACTTTTTGTTATACACATAATACTTGGCCCTGCCCCACTTAGGTAGGTTCCCAAGGCCCCCTTGTTGTTAGCAAAATTTCTTATATCATCAAATCCTTGTATTAAATTCCCCCTGTAGGGTTGGTGGAGTTTGTCATTTAGGGCTTGAACTAGTAGATCATCCCTACCTGTTGTCAATGCAGCTAATAGTAAAGAAACCCTTCCCACATTATATACCCCATCCTTATAGGGTATCATCTCTGGCAAAACTTCTCTTGATAGTTTTGTGGAAAGTTTAAAGTCTGGAACAAGGGTTATAAATTCCAAATCATTTTTAATAGGGACTTGGCAGTGATAAACCTTATCCCCTTCCACTAGGCTTGTAACTAAGCCACCATAAATAGCTGGTGCAACATTATCTGGATGGGTTTCTATTATGGTAGAAATTTCTAGGACTTCTTCCCTCGATAGGGGTCTTCCTAAGATTTCATTTGCCCCCATAACCCCGCCAACTATACAGGCTGCAGAAGAGCCTAAACCTCTTGATACAGGAATGTTAGTTTCTATACTTATTTCAACCCCTAGAAGGGGTTTATCCAGGGTTTCAAATACTCTTTTGTAGGTCCTATAAATTAGGTTGTCATTTTTATTATCGATTTTTTCTACTTGCTTAAAGGTAAAGATATTATACCTATTTAAAGCAATACCCAAGGTATCAAAACCGGGTCCAAGGTTTGCACTTGTTGCAGGAACACTAATCTCAATCATTCTTGTTCCCTCCTTCTAGGATCTCCATAATAGTAGGTTTAATATCTTCTTTATCCACTACAAGCTTATGCAAGCTTTTAAGGTTCTTTAATTCCTTAAGCTTACTTGGAACCTTGGACTTATTTTCTTCTTCTAACCTTTCCATGGCTAAAAAGTCATCCCCTGGATAGGCTAGTCCAATTGAGCTTAAAACTTTTAAGGGAAACTTGTAGGGACTTGCTGTTGAAGCAATTAGGGTCTTGTGATTATCATGGGTTTCTTTCTTATACTTTTGGTAAACTCCATAGGCAACGCTAGTGTGAGGGTCCATCACATAAGCTTCTTCTTTGTAAAGCTTCTTAATCCAGTATGATACTTCTTCTTCGTTAATATAGTCCCCTGATATTAGGGAAGTATTAACCCCTTCTAGGGTATAGGTCCCAGATTCTCTTAGTTCCTTCATCTTTTGATTTACGAATTTCTCATCTGAGCCTGATATATGGTAGATAAATCTTTCAAGGTTACTTGAAATTAAGATATCCATAGATGGAGATGAAGTAAGTAAAAGGTCTCTATTTTTATCGTAAATACCCTTTTTAAAAAAGTCTGTTAAAACATTGTTATCATTAGATGCACATATTAAATGATTTACAGGTAAACCCATTTCCTTAGCGTAGTAAGCTGCTAATATATTGCCAAAATTACCTGTTGGGACAGCAATATTAATCTTTTCATTTTCCCCTATTTCATTGTTTTCTAACATTTTTAAATAACCATAAAAATAATAGGTAATCTGTGGGATTAACCTTCCTATATTAATTGAATTTGCAGATGATAGCCTAAAGCCCTTATCTAGTAGTACTTTCTTATAGGCCTTATCAGAAAATATACTTTTTACCTCATTTTGAGCATCGTCAAAGTTCCCATTTATGGCAAGTACATGGAGGTTATTCCCTCTTTGAGTTTGCATTTGGGCTTTTTGAATGTCACTAACCCCCTTGTTTGGATAAAGGACTACTACTTCTATCCCTTCGATATCCTTAAAACCTTCTAGGGCAGCCTTACCTGTATCGCCAGATGTTGCAACTAAGATTACTATTTTTTCTTTTATTTCTTTATCTTTTAAGGCAACGCTTAGTAAATGAGGCATAATTTGAAGGGCCATATCCTTAAAGGCAGATGTTGGACCATGGAATAACTCTAAAAAAAAGGCTTCTTTAGTCTTTACAAGGTCAACTATCCCATCATGGGAAAACTCCTTATCATAAGCCTTATTAAGGGCTGATTTTAAGTCTTCTTCATTATAGTCTGTTAAAAATAAGCTTAAGACTTTAAAGGCAAGGCTTAAATAGTCAATTCCAATTAGACTATTTAAATTAGGGATTTGGGGTATATATTCTGGAACAAACAAGCCACCTTCATCAGATATTCCCTTAATTATTGCATCCATAGAAGCTATGCTTATATTATTATCTCTAGTACTTGTGTAATTCATAGTTACCTCCTAGTCTTCATAGGCTATCAAACTATACCCATCATCATTTAGGAGGGCAAGTTTATCAATAATATCATTTAGTGATAATTTCTTAGTAATAATAGCTAGGTCTATATTATCTTCTAATATTTCTTCACTTATATCCTTAAAATTTATATCTTCCTTAGACTTATAATCTGATATCCTCAAGTAAAACTTACTAAAGTACGTATCATCTTTTTTAAGTTTATTGTTTTTAAGAGGGCTTTGGATTGAGGTATTAGCAAGTATACAATCGATAATATCTGTCCAAATTGCATTAGCTGTTGGGTACATACCTGCCCCTGGCCCATAAAAATTGAGGGTATTTGATATATCCCCTTGGATAAGGACTGAGTTAAAGGGACCATTAACATTGTTTAAGGGACTTTCTTCAGAAAGGGCCTTTGCTAGTACAAGGGCTGAATAAGTACCCTCAGTTTGTACAGCTTCTCCAATAAGCTTAACCCTTCTTTTCTTTTTAGCTAAAAGGTCAATATCAAGTGCGCTTATCTTATCAATACCGCTATATACTATATCATCCTCTGTGATAGAGCTTCCAAGGGCAAGGGTAGATAGGATTCTTAACTTCCTCATAGTATCAAGCCCCTCCACATCTGCACTAGGGTCTGCTTCAGCATAACCTAAACTTTGGGCTTCTTTTAATACATCTCTATAATCTAAACCCTCATCTGACATCTTACTTAAAATGAAATTGCATGTCCCATTTAAGATTCCTTGGACCTTCTCAATCTTATTAAATTGAATTTGATCTTTTAAGGGTTTTAAGACAGGTATACCCCCACCCACACTTGCTTCGTATAAAAAGTAAACTTCATGCTTTTCTGCTAAATATGATAATTCTTCATAAAATGCTGATACAACAGCTTTATTAGCAGTCACAACATGTTTCCCATTTTCAAAAGACCTTTTTATAAGCTTATAACTTAAGTCTACATCACCTGTAACTTCTACTACTACACTTATACTAGGGTCTTCTGTAATCTCATGTGGGTTAAGGGTTAGGACCCCTTCACTTATTTCTACATCTCTTTTCTTTTCTAGGTTCTTTACTAGGATTTTTTTTATATTTACTTCATCTCCTAGGGCTAATTCTAATTCACTTCTTTTTTTTGAAAGAATATTTACAAGACCCGAACCAACTGTTCCAAGGCCTAGTAAGCCAATATTAATCATTATAAGTCCCCCTCTTTAATTAACAATTCTCCTATTTGTACTGCATTTAAGGCAGCCCCTTTTCTAATGTTATCAGCTACTATCCAAAGATTTAATCCATTTTCTAAGCTGAAGTCTCTCCTTATCCTGCCTACAAAGATTTCATCTCTTCCTTCAGCATCTTGTGGAATTGGGTATTCCATGTTTTCTATATCATCTTTTAAAACTATACCTTTTTGGTTTTTCATTAATTCTTTTATATCTTCTACTTCAAAGCTTGATTTAAGCTGAAGGTTTACTGAAACGCTATGGGCAAATCTTACAGGTACCCTTACAGCTGTTGCTGTTATTTTAAGGTCATCATCACCTAGGATTTTTTTGCTTTCTTCAATCATCTTCATTTCTTCTTTTGTGTATCCATTTTCTAAGAATACATCTATATGGGGTAGGACATTCCCCCTTATAGGGTGGGGATAAAATTCACTTAACCCTTCATCTAGGTCCCTTAGCCCCATGGTTCCAGACCCAGATACACTTTGATAAGTAGAAAATACAAGTCTTTCTATCCCATACTTATCCATTATTGCCTTTAAGGGTGGCATACATTGTATAGTTGAACAGTTTGGATTTGCTATAATGTTTTTATGTCCCTTAATAGCTTGTGGATTTACTTCAGGCACTACTAGGGGGACTTGAGAATCCATTCTAAAAACTGAACTATTATCTATTGCTACTATTCCTTTTGATGCAGCTATGGGGACATACTTTTCGCTTATTCCCCCACCAGCTGCAAAAAATCCTATATCTATATCTTCATTAAAGGATTCTTCAGATAAAACTTTAACCCTATACTCTTGATTATTAAATATGACCTTCTCATTTTCTGATCTTTTTGATGCCAATAAGTGTAAGTCCCCTATTGGAAACTTCCTTTCTTCAAGGATCTCTAAAATTTTACTTCCAACTAAACCTGTTGCCCCTAAGACTGCCACATTATATTTTTTCATTTACTCTTCCTCCTTATTTTTAAATGCATTGTATATTGCTAAAATAGCCCCTTCAAAGTCCTTGTTTTCGACCCCAATTATTATATTAAGCTCACTTGAACCTTGTGAAATCATCCGTATATTAACCCCATTTTTAGAAAGGGCAGAAAATACCCTTGCAGAAATTCCCTTGGTTTTAATCATCCCCCTACCTACCACTGCTATTAGGGACATTTGAGGAGAGGTTAGTATATTATCTGGATTGCAATAAATATTAATTTCTTCTATTATTTTATTTAGCTTTGAATTTAATTCCTTATCTGAAACAATAACTGATATAGAGTCAATGCTTGATGGCATGTGTTCAATTTGTATATCATTGGTTTCAAAAACAGAAATCAACTTCCGTAAAAATCCCTTGTCAGATGTCATCAGGGTCTTTTCTACAGAAATAACAGTAAAGTCTTTCTTTCCTGCAATACCTGTAATTATATTTTTTTCTGGTGGATAGTCATCAGCTACTATCATAGTCCCTGAATCCTTTGGGTGGTTGGTGTTTTTAATATGAATTGGGATTCCTTTTTCCCTAACAGGGAATATGGCTTCTTCATGAAGGACTGGGGCCCCCATGTAGGATAGCTCCCTGAGCTCCCTGTAGGTAACTGTCTTAATAGGCTGTGGGTCTTCTACAATTTTTGGGTCCGCCATTAAAAAGCCTGAAACATCTGTCCAATTTTCATAAAGTTTTGCACCTAAGCCATCAGCCAGGATTGACCCTGTTATATCTGACCCCCCTCTTGAAAAGCAAATTATTTCCCCTTCCTTATTTGCCCCGTAAAATCCTGGAACTACTGAATTTATTAGTCTTTCTTTATTTTTATCAATTAGAATCTTTGTTTCTTCTTCATCAAATTTTCCTTTATTATCAAAGTGAATAATTTCTGTTGAATCTATAAATTCATATCCTATATAGTCAGCTAAAATCCTAGCATTAATATACTCACCCCTACTTGCACAGTAGTCCTTGCTAGCTCCATTTGCAATATTTTCATATACTTCTTTCAATATTTTTTCAATATCTATAGTAGAATCTAAATCTTTACAAATGTCCACATACCGATTCTTTACAAGTTTGAAGATATCTTCAAAGTTGAGTCCATGGGAAGCTAGTTGATGGCACATATATAAAAGGTCTGTTACCTTATGGTCTTTTTTAAACCTCTTTCCTGGGGCAGATGGAACTATTACCTTTCTTTCTTTATCTTCCCCTATGATTTCTTTTACTTTTTTAAATTGACTACCTTCTGATAAGGAAGACCCTCCAAATTTTGCAACAAGTAAATCTTTCATATTTTCCACTCCTTATTTCTTATAAATTAAAAAACACCTACGATGCTTTCGCGCATCTGAGCACCTTCCTTAATACGGCAGGGGATAATCCCCTACAACCTTTATTTTTTATTTGTTAGGAAAGTAAAACTTTGCTAACAAATAAAAAAACACTCATCCAAAAAAGGACAAGTGTTATAATCTCGTTTCCACCTAAATTAAAAATAGAAAGCTGTAACGTAGCTAACGCAATTCCCTACTATTATTTCAGGATTGGACTCCAAGGTGGTTTTCAATTTATGGTATCATAAGAAGTCTTTCAGTCGGTGAACTTCTCTCTCTTTTTGAACCAAATAAATTTACTCTTCCTCTTCCGCGCTTTTTACTATTCTACAGCGACAAAGCGATAATGTCAAGCAAATTACATTTTTTTATCTTAATTTTCATATCCCTTATCTTCCTTCTCCCTAGGCCTGTCATAAACCCTTTGAGTAGGATAGGCTAATTCTATATCCTTGTGGTGTTCAAACTTATTTAAGATTTCTTCATAGATGATTTCACTACTATCCCTACGATTCCTATAGGCACACATATACCTAATAGTTAGGGTGATGCCATTTTCTTGATTTATTGAAGTATAAACCTTTGGCTCAAGCTTAGCATTGTATATCATAAACTTTCTAGACATTTCTGCTATGCTTTCTTCTACTTGGCTACCTATTGTTTCACCATGCTTAAAGGCTATATCTTCTAAAATTGCCTTAGCCTTTTTCCAATTGCTTTCAAAAGTTAAGTATATGGGTATCTCTTGCCAGACAAAAGGTATTCCCCTGCTATAGTTAAAAACCGGCTCCTTAAAGACCTTGTAGTTTGGCACATAGGTTATTCTCCCTGTACTTTGGTCTGCAGGTATCCAATTTCCTATTTCCATCATAGTAAATTCAAATAATTGAATCCCTATTACATCCCCTGCCGTACCATCAATTTCAATCCTATCTCCAACTCCAAAAGACCCCTTCCAGATAATATAAAACCAGCCAGCTATATTCATTATTAAGTCCTTCATAGCAATGGCAAGGCCTGCAGTAAATATACCTAAAAAGGTTGTAATTGAGCTTATCCCTTTAAACCAAACTCTAGCAATTAGCACAAAACCTATGATTAAAAAGCCATATCCCAAGGCTTTTTTAACCCGGTAGTAGGTCTTGCTATCTTGTATTGTCCTGTATAAAAGATTCTTTAAAATTTGATGGAGGATTATTACAATTATAAGAATTAAAAGAGATTTAAATAATTGTCCTTGCAAACTTTCAGGTATACCAGTGTAGGTTTCCACGTATTTAGTAATAGTTTCCATAAACTGCCTCCATATGTCTTTTCCTATATCTTACCCTAAAAGTAAAAAAGTAAATTAAATTAATAATTTACTTTTTTAAGACTTTAATTTAAATTTTTTAGTATATCCTTAACTTCACTTAATTCTTTACTTCCCTCTTTAGATGCCTGGTACTTATCTTCATCAACTTTTTCTAAGAAATTTTCCCTTTCTAGGTGTTTTATGTGGTCTTGTATTTCTTCTTCCTTAATATCATAAAATCCCTTAGCCTGGAGTGTTCCATAAACTGATTCCTTGTTGATCTTATTCTTTGCAGCTTGGTCAAGTAAGCTTATTCTTATAAGGTTGTTTCTAAAATCACCATGCATTTTATAACCTATCCTTTCATGGTTTTTACTAATTCCTTAATTAGTACTGAAAGATCACCTGGGTTTCTTGAAGTTAAGATATTTCCAGAAACTACTAGTTCCTTGTCTATCCAATTTGCCCCTGCATTGATTAAATCATCTTTAATTGAAAAGAATGAGGTTATGTCTTTTCCCTTTAAGTCACAAGCTGAAGCTAAAACCCATGGGCCATGGCAAATTGCCCCTATAGTTTTTCCTTGCTTGTCAAATTCTTTAACCAAATTAATTGTTGCATCGCACCTTCTCATATAGTCAGGAGAAAACCCGCCGGGTATAAACAAACCAACATAATCATCAGCTTTTACATCCCTTGATGCATGGGTGCTTTTTAGGGCCAGGCCTGATTTACTCTTATACTCTGTGTCCTTTTCTGTCCCTATCAAATGAACCTCGTAATCTTCTTTAAGTCTGTGATAAGGATATACTAGTTCTTGTTCATCAAATAGGTTTTCAATTAAAATCGCTACTTTTTTCAAAAAAATCCCTCCTTAAAGTTTCCATTTTACATATACCCAAGGGACTTTTTTTTACACAATTTGAAACATCATCAAACCAATATGGTTAATTGCAAAGTTAGCCATCATGTGGACTATCCATGAGTTTAAAATACTCTTATTCTTTTCATTTAAATAGTTAAATATAAGGCCCCCTGTAAATAAACCAGTCATGGCTAGGATAAAAAGATAGGGGTTAAACCAAGAATCTAAGACTGCTATATGGTATATAGCAAAGAGGAGGCTACTTAAAATATAAGCTCTTTTCCTAGTTGTTTTTTCTAAAAGTCCTAAGAATAAAAAGCCTCTAAAAAAGAATTCTTCAAGTAAAGAATTAACAAAGGATATATAAAGTGCTACAAGAAGAAAATTCCCCCTACTAACTCCCAACTCCTTAAGTAGTTCAGACTTAATGAGATTTAAATTTATATATGGTCCTATAAGAAAATAAACCCCCATTATAAGGCCATAGACACAAACCCCCAAAAGCAAGGATTGGTAAAATGATTTTTTATCCTTTAATCTTAAATAATCTCCAATTTTCCAATCACCCTCTAGGTAGTTTAAAATAAGGGGTATTATTAAAAATAACATAATTTTTATAATAGACTTAGTCAAATAACCAGGTTGTATTAATCCATCAACAAGAGACATGATTAATACACCTAGAAGACCTATAGATAGTATTTTTTTCATTAATAGGGTCTTCTTCCAGGATCAGTGATTATCACTTTGCCATCTTTATCTAATAAGGGGGTGATGCCCCCTCCGTATCCTTCTGAAACTAGTAAATAATTAACACCTGTTTCCCTATCAAGAATAATTTTATAAGTCGATAGTGCACCTTCTTTATGGATTACTTCAAATCTCTTTTCTGCCATTATATACCTCCACACTTAAGTCATTTTATTTTTATAAACCTATGCTGTATTTTTACCCATTATTTGCTATACTAATAGAATAATGAAAGAGTCTTTTATATGCAACTTATTTTTTAAAATATAATCAACTTTGATTAAAAAGAGGTTAAGAATGACTAATATGACAATTAATGAAATTATAAATATAGCTTTAGAAACAGGTAAGATTATGCTTAAAAATGGGGCTGAAACTTACCGTGTTGAAGAGACCATAGAAAAGATGATTTCCTCTAGGGTTGATTCACCTGTTGAGGTTTTTGTAATGTCTACGGGGATTATCATTAGTGTAGTAGCAGAAGGTAGTCCCTTTACAGTTGTTTCTAGAATTGTTTCAAGTGGTATTGATATGGAGTATATAACCAGGGCAAATAGTTTTTCTAGGGTCTTTACTGAAGGAAAGATGTCACTTGAAGAAGCTAATATTATGTTAAACCAATTAAAAACCCCTCCTAGGTTTTCTAAGAAGGTTAGGTTTATTTGCAGTGGAATGGCAGGGGGTTTTGTAGTCCTCCTTTTTGGGGGGAGTTTTTTAGAATTTTCTCTGGCCTATTTAGCATCTAGTCTTACTGTTTTATTAACTGATAAACTATCTAAAATGGGCTTTAACTTTTTTATTAAGAATATCATAGGTGGCTTTATAGCTGGGACCCTTGGCTTTCTCTTGGTTCTACTTATGGCTTTATTTAGCCAATATGCAGATTATAACAAGGTAATAATTGGCCCCCTTATGACCCTAGTGCCTGGAGTTGCACTTACAAATGGTATCAGGGACTTGATTTCAGGGGAACTTATAGCTGGAAGTGCTAAGATGATGGAAGCCTTGTTTATTGCCATTGCCTTAGCTTTTGGAGTCGGTATAGTACTACAAATTGTAATTACTTTGTCTTAGGGAGGAAATATGCTTATAATTAGTCAGGGTATTTATTCGTTTTTATGTGTAGTTGGTTTTTCTATAATATTTAATTTACCTAAGAGGTTAATTCTCCTAGCAAGTGTAAACGGGATGCTAGGGTGGATTGTTTATGCCTTTTTAAAACAAACAAGCCTTGCCTTTATTATCCCACCCCTTATAGGTTCCTTGTTTGTTGGAATTTTTGGTGAGTTTTCTGCCATTTATAAAAAACAACCTGCAACAATTTTTATAATCCCAGGGATTATTCCTTTTGTTCCAGGTTATGAAATATATAACACTATGCTTTTTGTAATTGAAAATGACTTTGCCAATGCTACCATATCAGGCTTTAAATCTTTTTTTATAGCAATATCTATAGCTTGTGGGGTAGTAATTGCCACATCTTTAGTTAGGCATATTAGGCTTTTATCTAATATTCCCAGATAAGTTCTTTTTGTAATTCTTTTAAGAGTAATTCTACTATAATGGCAAGTATTGTAACTGGTATAGCCCCTTCAAGAATTAATACCATATCAAAGGTCCTAACCCCATTTACAACTAATACACCAAGTCCCCCTGCACCAACTGCCGCTGCTAGGGTTGTTGCACTTATATTTATTACTAGGGCAGTCCTAATCCCACCAAGCATTACATTTAAGGCTAGGGGGATTTTTATTTTATAGTATATTTCCCACTCGGTCATTCCCATACCCTTAGCTGCATCTACAATATCTTTTGGGACCTCTTCAATTCCAACAACTACATTGTATATTATAGGCATAAGGGCATAAATTACAAGGGCAATCAAGGCGCCTTCAATTCCATACCCTAAAAGAGGCACTGTCAAGGCAAGTAGGGCTGGGGATGGAAAGGCCTGACCTAGAGAAACTACTTTTAATAGGGGGTCTTTAAATTCATGTCCATAACCTGTTGTAACAAAAACACCAAGTAAAAGGCCAATAAAAATTGCTATAAGGCTTGATAAAAAAACCATCCAAATATGCTGGCTAAAATATACCCTTAGTAGAGTCCTAGATCCTACTTCACTCTTTGAGCTTACAAATTGGTAAAGTAATGATTCAAAAGCTTTAGAGTAAATAACCATTAGACCAAGTATCAGGGATAAAATAAAAGCTACAATAAGACCCTTCCTACTCTTATCCATCTATCTCACTCCCACCTATCTTAAGTATTCCCTCCCAGGAAATACTCCCATCCCCAACTTTTAACCTATCCACACCAGAAGTTAACATCTTAGTTAGGGCTTCTCTTAAGGTTGCATCGTCCTTAAGACCTTCTCCTTCTATCCTTATATCTTCTTTATAATCTATGGCATCTTTTCTAGAGAGGATGGTCAATATGCCCTCTCCTTTAAAAAAGCTCTTTACAAAATCATCCTTTGGGTTAAGGACTATGTGTTCTGGAGTGTCAATTTGTACAACCTGGCCTTGATTCATAATACATATCCTATCTGCAAGAAGGAGGGCTTCATCAGTGTCATGGGTTACAAATACAACTGTTTTCTTAAGGGCCCTTTGAATTTGTCTAAACTCCTTTTGTAGCCTCAACCTGCTTATAGGGTCTACTGCTCCAAAGGGCTCATCCATTAAAAGTATATCAGGATCAGATGCCAAGGCCCTTGCAACCCCCACCCTTTGGGCTTCTCCCCCTGAAAGTTGAGATGGTTTTTTAAACTTGTACTTTTTAGGGTCTAGTCCCACTAGGATAAGCATTTCATCTACCCTCTTATCAATCTTTTTATCATCCCATTTTAAAAGTTGTGGAACAGTTGCTATATTTCTTTTTACATTCATATGGGGAAAAAGACCTATGCTTTGTATAACATAGCCTATGGTTTTTCTAAGGTCTTCATCTTTTAAATTATCAATGTTTTCTCCTTCAACTTCAATTTGCCCACTTGTCCTTTTGGTCATCTTATTTATCAACCTTAAAAGGGTTGACTTGCCACAGCCTGATGGGCCAAGTATTACAAGAAATTCTCCCTTGTTAACTGTTAATGAAAGGTTATTTACTGCAATGAAATCTCCATATTTTTTTACAGCATCTTTTATCTTAATCATAAATAACCCTCCTTATAGTCATTTCAAATTTTCTTAAAAGATAGTCTAATATAATAGTAAAAAATACTATGGGAAGGACTCCTAAGAGTATTAAGTCTGGTGAAGCTTCACCTAGACCAAGAAATACAAAGGTCCCCATCCCTCCTCCACCAACCAAACCTGCCAGAACTGCCCCTCCAATGGTTTGAATAAAGGCTATCCTAATACCCGTAAATATGACTGGAAAAGCTAGGGGGAGTTCAATTTTACCCAAAACTTGAGACTTGTTCATTCCCATTCCTCTTGCTGCCTCTACAACATTTCTATCAAGTGAATAAAATCCTGTTAAGGTATTTCTCCCTATGGGAAGTAGTGTATACAGTGTTAGGGCCAAATAGGCAGGTGCCCACCCTATTCCGCTAACTCCTATAGCATTAAAAAACTTCAGTTTCCCAAGGCCAGAAAGAGGTACTAGGAATATGGCAAAAAGCGAAAGACTTGGGATAGTTTCAATTATACTTAGGGGTACCATTATCTTACCCTCTAGTTTCTTTTTAGAATAAGCTAAAAAACCAAGGGGTATAGCTATAAGTGCCCCAGTGATAACTGAAGAAAATGTTAAAATAGCGTGTATCCTAAGATTATTAAAAAACTGAGATTTTTTGGAATTAAATTCTTTAACAAGAGAAAAGTCATCGAAGGACCCCTGGAAGAACAAGTACCCTACTACTCCTATAATTAATGAAAATCCTAAGACCTTTATAGGCCTATAGCCCCTTATTTTCTCGGTGTAGGTTGAAAAGAGCATATACATTAAAAACATTTGAATATAAAATCCGCTTGATAGGCTAATTCTTGCAGCTGAGCTTTCTATATAATCCTTTGCATTTACTTGGACACTTACAAATAAGCTTATAAATATTAAGGTTCCTACAATATATACCAAGAGGTCTTTTTTATTTTTTGCATAAAAAGAAAGGCCAAGTAATATGGCCCATAATAAGAGTATTAAAAGTCCTCCCCCTCCTAAATACTCCATACTTTTATATTGGAAACCCTGGGAAATCCTATTAGGCTTATATGTGATTATTGGCATAAATAGTAAACTTGCTACTCCTATTAAGGATAGGAGGACCAAGGTTTTATCTTTGATTTTTTCCATAAGGACACCGCCAAACTTAAACTAGTCTAATAAGCCTTCATTTGTCATATGATCTCTTGCAACATCTTTTGGAGACATACCATCTACGATTACATTTTTATTCATAGTTTGTAAATTTTCAAGTGTCAATGATTCAAATACATCTTCAATTATATCTTCTACTTCTGGATACTTATCTAAAACTTCTTTTCTAACTATTGCAGATGGTTCAAATACAGGTGGTATAGACTCAGGGTCATCTAAGACCACTAGGTCTAAGTCTGCCATGGCCCCATCCGTTCCATAAACAAGGGCTACATTTACACCATCTGTCCCATTAGCAAGGGCACTTATAGTTTCTGCTGTATTACCATGAGGTAAAAGTATTAGCTGGTCTGGATTTAATTTAAACCCATAGGCTTCTTCCATCCCAAGCAAGCCAAACTTCTTTTCAGCAAAGAGTTGACTAGTTATAAATTTTACTTGACCACCATCATTTACATACTTGGCAAAATCATTTAAGTCTTTTAAATTGTTAGACTCAGCAAATTCTCTTTTTACTGCAAGCATCTCAGTGTTGTTGGCTTTTGCTGGTTGTAGCCATACTAGACCATTATTATCTAAATCGTAAGCCTTTATTGTTTCATAGCCTAGACTTGAATCCCTCCATGCTTCTTCATCAGCATTGTCTGAATAATATTGGCCGTTTCCAGTATAGTCTATGCCAATATCTAATTCTCCTTGTAAAAGGGCATTTCTATGGACATCAGGTGTCCCAAATTGGACCTTGTCAGTTACTTGGTAGCCTTCATCTTCTAGGGCTAGCAAAAGCATGTTTCCAAGTATCCCACCTTCAGTATCTACAAAGGAACCTAATACTATTGGGTCATCTGGATTTTTAATTTCACCTGCATCATCACTTGGACTAGAACAACCTACTCCTACCAAAGCAATTAAAACCATCATTGTTATCATTATCATAAATTTATTTTTTTTCATATTAATCCCCCATCCATCCTATAATTTTCCAACTTACTAAATATATTTTACCCTGTATAAAAGAAAATAAACTATTCCTTTGTTGGTATGTCTGGGGGCGGATGGACAGAGTCGTCCATCCCTACGGATACATGGGTTTTGTAGGGGCAGATGATTCTATCTGCCTGCATCTTCTGGGGTTTTGCGGTTGGACAGAGTCGTCCATCCCTACGGATATATGGATTTTTGGGATTCATATTAATTTCTTATCATAAGCTTTATATACTTAAAGGATGCCCCAACTGAGCCTAGGATTATTCTGGTCATATTTTTAATCCCGTATTTTTTTATCATTTCAGTGCTGTTATTTATAAATAAGTTAATATCTATATATGCTTTTAAAAGTTCAAAGTAATAGCTTCTTAAGCTCATATTTAAAGGCCTTATTATAACTTGACCAAAGCTCCACTTTTCATAATCATCTACCTTATATAAAAGCCTATCTTCATATTCCTTATACAAGGGGAGGTTTGGAAATGGGGTTAGGGGGTTTATGCTTGATATTTGAGGATTTAACTTTTTAATGTGCTTTCTAAAGCTTTTAAAGTCTTCTTTTGTCCAATCAGGATGGGCTATAAAGGATGCCCACACATCAATACCCAGTTCTTTAAGTATCTTACTTGCTTTTATATTATCACTTGAGTCGGTATTCTTATTGTAGTTTTTAAGCTCTTTGTCATTAAAAGTTTCATAGCCAATTAAGACTGCCTTTAATCCTAGGTCTCTAAAGTCTGAAATTAAGTCTTTATAAAGTAGTGTCCCTTGGACTGACCCATATACAATAAAGTTCTTTTTTAGATTGTATTTTTTAATGATTCCTATAAAGCTTTCTAACTTTTCAGCGCTTGAGAAAAAATCATTATCAAATAGCATAATTGTTTCTTCTTTTATGGATAGGATATCCTTTATAAATAGGTCTTTATTAATAAGGTCTTCTTTAAAGCCCTCAATCCTCCACCTTAAACAAAAATCACATGCCTTTTCACACCCTATCCCATATTCCATTATAGCAGCGGGTTTATAGCCAAAATATGAGTAGTCATTTCTATATTTACTGGTAGATTCCCTGTTTGGCAGTAGGTATTCATTTCTTCCTGGGATTTTTAAATCTACAAAGTCTTCTCTTCTTTGCAAGACTCCAGGTATATTTTTTTCTTTTTTTGTGACTGCAAGAATATTTTCAGTATTTGTATATTTAAAAATATAATCAATGGAATCCTCTGCAAAACTTTGGGGATTTAAAAAGGCTTGGGTACCACCAACCATAATAAGTATATCCTTATCTATCTTTTTTATCTCTTTAGCTAGTTGAAGTACTATTTTTACATCAATGCAAAGACTTGTAATCCCTACCATATGGGCTTTGAAATCTAATAATTTTTCACTTAAGGTTTTCTTTTCAATCATCATATCAAAGATTTCTACATTGTGATTTTTATAAAGGACTTCATAAATCATTTCAAGCCCAATAGGCTCAGAAAACATAAAGCTAGATAGGGTTATGGCTTGTTTTATTCTTGGCGGTCTTACTAGAAGTATATTCATAAAGGTCTCCTCTTAAAAAATATTAGGTGTAATTCTTTGTGAGATTTGCTTTTTATAGTATAAATTAACAAAAGTATAAAATAAGTACTTGCCTGGGTCTTTTAAAAAGTCTTTTCTTAAAATATTTCTCTTAACTATAGATTTTACAGTAAACAATGACTCATAAAGCTTCCAATAAGAATCTGTAAGCTCATCTGCTGTCATGTTTTTAGGTGTGTATACTGCAAAGGTTCCATCATAGGAATATATATCGTGATTTACAAACCTAGCTTGGGCTTTTATTTCATTAAAAAACTTTGTCCCTGGAAAGGGGGTCAAGATATAAAACCTTGGTACAGAAATCTTGTTTTTTTCTATAAAATCTTTTGTATTTAAAATAGATTCTACTGTATCGCCTTCTCCTCCTACAACCATTTCAGTTGAAACTTCTATCCCATATTTTTTAATATTATCTATTAGGCTAGAATAGTCATCTGGGTTTGCCCACCCCTTATTCATACCCCGCAAGCTCTCTGTAGAAAGACTTTCTAGGCCAAAACTAAGAGTGTCACAACCACTAGCTTGAAGTTTCTTTAAAAGACCATCATCTTTACCAATCCTAATATCACACTGACTCATCCAAGTAATATTTAACTTGGAAATTTCATCTAATAATTTATCCAAATAATCTCTATCTGAAAATATATTATCATCTAAAAGTAGGACCTTGTTAAAGCCCAGGTCTTTTACTTGCTTCAAATCCCTTACTACTTCATCAAGGGGTTTTTTATGGTAGTGGCCCTTGTATAAACAAGAAACTGAACAAAAGCTACAAGTATTTGGACACCCTCTCCCAGCTTGTACTGGTAAAAAGTCACCCAGCTTTTTATTTAAGATAAGGTCAAAGCTTGGTTGGGGGGTAGAAAAGTAATCTTCTTTTAACCCCTCTTTATAAACTTTTTTTAAATTTCCAGCTTCAAAATCTGAAATAAGGTTTTTCCAAACTAATTCTGCATCACCAACTACAAGTGCGTGGCAATGCTTTATAGCTTCATCTGGCATAATACTAGCCATATATCCACCTAAGACTACAGTTTTTCCTCTTTTCATATACTCATTTGCAAGGTCAATTGACCTAATTACCCCATGGCCCATGGTTGAAATTCCAATTAAGTCTGCTTCTATATCCAAGGGAATATGGTCAATAATTTCAAATAAAATTTCTACTTCCCAGTCCTTAGGTGTTAAAGCAGCTAGGATAGGCAAAGAAAGACCAACAAAATATAGTTTGTTTTTCTTGATAGGTTTTTTATCTTTATCATAGGGGCTTGGTTGAATTAATACTAGTTTTTTCATTAGTATCCTCTCCATATCTTCTGCATATACTGGATGCTAACCCTTTGACTTCTCCATAAGAGTTTGACATTTTCATATAAACCATACTTTCTTATTAACCTAAAGGCATTTTTAGGTTTTATTATAACCTTGTAGTAGGCCTTTAACATTTGAAAATAAAACTTTCGAATTGACATTTTCTCTGGCCTTAAAACCACATGGGCCATATCCCACATATGGTAATCTTCTCTTTTTATAATAAGCCTGTCCTTGTAGTCATCAAATATAGAAGTCCCAGGAAGGGGGGTTAGGGGCTGGAGGTTTACAAAGGCAACTTGCAAATTATTAAGCCATTTTACTAGTGTCTTAAAATCCTCTTTTGAAAAATCAAGAGGTATAATCATAGTTGCATAAAGCTCTATATCTAATTCCTTTAAAATCCTAATGCAAGCTTCATTTATACTTTTACTAGTCCCCTTATTGTAGCCCTTTAAGTCTTTTTCCCTAATAGACTCTATACCAACTATTACAGCACCAAGTCCTACTTCTTTAAGATCACCTATTAATTCTTTGTTATTAACTATAAAGTCAGCCCTTCCGTATACAAGGAACTTCTTTTTAATATTGTTTTCTTTTAAAAGTCTAATAAACTCACGAAGTTTATCTTGCCCATATAAAAAATCATCATCTACAATATATACCTCTTCTTCTTTTATTAATAAGAGTTCATCAATAACATCTTTCATGGTCCTAGAGTAATAGGCCCCTCCTGTAATCTCCTTGCAAAAACAAAAGTTGCAAGCATATGGGCACCCATAGGATGTTTTTATAAGGGCGCAAGGGTTATGGAACATATAATAGTATTTATCCTTATACTTATTTGCAAGTGACCTATCTGGTAACTTTAACTTAAAGTTTATAGGAGAAATATTGGTTTTTTCTACTTCTCTTTTAATAGCTTCTAAACTACCACCCCTTAAATACAATTCCACTACTTTATTAAAACCATCTATACCATTTCTTTTAAATACTAAATCTATATTTACATCCTTAAAATCTTCTGGAACAACTTCAGCATGGACTCCACCTACGCCTACAAGGGTGTCTTTGGAAAGTTCTTTTACCTTTTTTGCACATTCTTTTATAATTCCAACATGAGTAATATATCCTGTAAAAAAGACCATATTAGGATTTTTTTCTTCTACTATACTCTCAAAACTCCTATTTTCTAGTATCATATCTACAATTTCAATACTTATATTGTTTTTAATATTATTTGAAATGTTTCCTATAAGATATTCTAGTTCTAAAGGCTCACAAACCATGATATGTTGAAGTCCTATTGTATCCTTATGGGGTCTTGGTCTAACTAAGAGAATCTTCATACTTTAGCTCCTTTAAGGACATAAAGGGCAATTGTTGGCATATACCATCTTTTTTTAATAACTTGCCTAGATTGAATTTCCAAAGACTCAGGTAGGAGTTTTCTAAATGTCTTATCTGAGGGGTACTTGGCAGGCCCTGTCGTTAGTTTTACAAAGGATAGGACAATCTTATCATAAAGACTATCCCCGCTTGCAAAGGCCAGGTAGATGGTCCCATTTGGATTAAGCTTATTGGCGAATTTATTTAATATTTCTTTTACATCCTTATAGTAGGGCAAGGAATGGGTGCAGGTTAAAATATCATAGGTCTTATTAAGGTTATCAAGGTCATTTACATCAAGTAGGTAATGTTTTGCATGGGCATTTTTAAGCTGGGATTGTTTTATCATTTCTTTGGAAAAATCAACCCCTGTAAATTCTAAATTGTTTGATTTAGCCTGTAATTGATTTATTAGTTCCCCTGGCCCACACCCTATATCTATTATCTTTAAATTTTCTTTATTAAATTCTTTTCCTATCAAGTCACTTATCTTATCCCTTGTTGGTTTTAAAGATAGTTTTTGCACCCATAAGCGGTCATACTTATTGGCCCAGAAATCCCATATTTTCTTCTTAAAATCTTTATTCTTTTTAAATATAAAAGCCCATACCCTCTTGGAAAAAAGTAGTTTTAAGTGTAGACAATAAAAAAGAGTGTAAAATATAGGCTTTGGAAGCTTAGATGGCAATACAAGATGCAAGAAATCATAGTGCTTAGGTTCAAAGTCTATTATCTTATCAACATATTTATTATAATCTTTTGTCCCTTTTAGGGGGGTCATAATTGAGATGGTGTATATATCTATTTTATTTTTCCAAATAAAATCATTTAATCTTATAAATTCCTTAAACCCATAGTTTGGATTTACCATAAAAAGTGCACTTAATCTGATCTTATTCTCTCTTAGGATTTTTATAACTGACGGGTAGTCTTCTACATCAGTTTTTTTATTATAATAAGTAAGTTCCTTCTTATCAGGTGTTTCAAAACCACAAATTACTTCAGATAATCCCGCATCTTTTAAGTCAGAGATTAGGTCTTTGTTTTTAATAACAAAATCTGACCTTAAATAGGCAATTATCTCACCCTGAAACTTGTATTTTTTAGAAGCCTCTATAAATTGGAGGGCTTCTTTTTTATTTGAAAATAAAACATCATCAACAATCCAAAAAACTTTAGAATGGATACTAGTCATTTCTTTAAATACTAAATCAAAATCCCCCCTTATGTGGTTATTTAAATTTAAGGCGCTACAATAGCAATAAGAACAATTATATGGACACCCCATGGATGATTTAATTAAAGCCAGGCCACCTTTATCTAAGTAGCGAAGCCTTTCTTTATTTTCATAAAAGAAGTCTCTTGAAGGTTTTATTGTGTCTAATTCATTTACTATAAAGTCCCTGCCCTCTATAAATAGGCCCTTTCCATTATTTATATCAAGACCAGGAAAGGGTGCTTTTAAATTATTAAAGCTCAATATAAAGTTTTTAAAGTTGACCACGGATAAGCTATGAAAGATATAGTCAATATTTAAGTCCTTGTAATCATCCCTATTTAATTGGATAGAAACTCCACCTACCATTATCTTAGTATTAGGAAATTTAGCTTTATAATATCCTGCCCTTTGGATAATCTTATCCCTTCCTGTATTGTAGGCAGTTAAAATTATTAAATCTGGCTTGACACCCTGAGGTTCTTGCAATTTAAAAAGAGGGTCTATAAGGTAGTTTTTAATTTTAAGTTCATCTAATAGGCCCTTTAAGTATAAGAGCTCAAGAGGTTCTGTAATAATTGGATCAAACTTTGAAAATATTGTTTTTGCTCTTACCTTTTCTAAAAAAACTATCACCTTTATCACCCCTTAAAGACCCTGTGGTCTACCTTATAAGCCTTGTATGAAAGTCTTGGCAAAAATAACTTTATAATTTTATCTATAATTGGATTTGAATGATTAATATACATATATTTTTTTCTTTCTTTGCAACCAAGCTTTAACTTATTTTCTTCTGATGTTTGTCCAAAGTCAATTTCTTTAACACCTTTTTTAATGCCAACTTCTATTATATAAATTAACATATTTAAATATATATCATAAACTTTTATATTCTCTTTCTCAAAACCACAAAAGACAAAATACAAGGTATCCTCTATTTCTTTTAGTTGAACAAATCCTAGGACTTTATTTTCTAAACTTACAAACTCATAAATCTCTGAATCCCAACTTTTAAAAAACTCTATAGACATTGATTCAAGAGGATAAGCTGATCTTTCTAAGACGCTTTTATATAATTTATAGTGGTCTTTTGTAAAGTCTGCTCTTCTTATAATTAACTTTTCTCTTTTTTTAAGGGCTAATAGGATCCTCCTTCTGTAGGGACTCCTTAAAGATTCTAGGTAGTCATTAAAAGTAGGGTAATAATTATAAAACCTAAAGGTAGACAGGGTTCTTCCATAAACTGAAAAAGGTTTGTCTGCATTTAATACAATTGTTAGGCCCTTTAAATCTTTAATTTTATCTTCTACTAATTTTTCATTCCCAAAATAGCCTTTTTCAGATAATGATATGGGTAGGCCTACAATGGTCCCCCTTATCCACAGGGGAAAGAGATTTGTAAAATTTAAGAGGTTTATCTTTTGTTTATAAAGGACAATAAATAAGTCTTTTTCTATTATATACCTTTGACCACAAGGGTTTGTTTCTTCTAAAATTTCCAATAAATTTATATATTCCCTATGTATAAAGTTTTCTTTAAAAGCTTTTATAGTATTAATATTCATTATTTAACTCCAAGATATAGGCCTTATAAGTCCTTGAAATCCCATCTGCCCACTTATCTCCAAAGCCTCTTGATTTTGTATTATCCCACAAGACCCAACTTGATTCAAACCTATTAAACTTATTCTTAGTTTTTTCATAACAATAATCAAAAAGTGCCAAGACTCCTCCTAGCCCCTGTTCTTCTTTTATCATTCCAATTTCTACAATCTTAAATTTTTCAATCTTTTGATTTAAAATTTTATATCTTATAAAGGTCTTTAAACCAAGAGATTCACCTGGTCCTATAAGTTCATTAAAATCAGGATACCACAGCATAAAACCAATTGCTTTGCCAGCTTTTTCTACAAATAAGAGGTTTTCAGCCTTAAGTAGGGGCTTAAAGTTTTTAAATAATTCTACATCTTCATCTGGATCTCTTTTATAGTAAAATAAATGGTCCTTAAAGGCATCATTATTAATATCATTATAAATCTTGGCTTCTTCTTTTAAGTTTTTTAAATCTAGCTCACGGACCCTATAGTTTTTAGCCAACCTCTTTTTTATAAATGAAGAAACGGGAGATTCCATATTAAGTGTGGACTTTTTAAATGTCACTAATTCTTTTTCTTTAAAACCATAATCCTTAAAGTATTTATGAACATGGTCCTTATTATAGGCCATGCCAAAACTTTGCAATTCATTGTAAGAGTCTGCAAGAAATCCTAAACCATAATTTACATGGATGTTTAATGATCCAGAAATCTTTGTAGCCTTGTAATCTTTAGCCACTTCCAGTGCCTTTTTGTATATAAGGTCAAATCCTTCCTTTGTATATTCACAAGATTCAAAAAAACTAATTTGTAGGGTATCAGGCATTCTTTTAGCATGGGCAAGAAGACAAGTAAGGTATATTTTATTATTCTCAACTACTAGAAGGGGGATTATTTCTATACTTTTTGACATAATAGAATTGCCAAATAAAATATCCTTTAAAAGACCTGACATTGTATTTCTTGCCAGGGGATTTTCCTTGTATTGGTTCTTATAAAAGTTTAAAAGCTCCATTTTTAATTTTCTTGTATCTCCAATTATTAAGTCCATTTGACCCTCTTTTCTTTTATAAAGTACCTTATTATTATACCACATCATTTTATTCTTATTTAATACTTAAAAGTGTATAAAACTAATTTTTGTGGTATATTAAGTGGTATAAAGGGTGATAAAATGCAGATAAAAATCATATATGAAGATTTAGATATAATAGTAGTAGAAAAACCCCCAGGCATCCCATCACAAAAAGATCCCTCTAAGGACCCTGATGTTACATCTTTACTTAAGATGGATTATTTAGGAGTTATTCATAGGTTAGATAGGCCTGTTGGTGGGGTTATGGTCTATGCTAAGACAAAAGAAGCTAACAGTTTTTTATCAAAAGGGGTTTCTTCAGGAGGGTTTCATAAGGAGTACCTAGCTGTTGTCTCAGGTAAACCTAATATTAAGAGTGAAGTTCTTACTGATTATCTTAAGAAAGACCCTGGTGTAAGCCTTAGCAGGGTAGTAAATGAACGGACCAATTTAGCTAAAAAAGCAGTCCTTGACTATACTCTTTTGGCTACAGCCCTAGGTGATAAGGGTGAAGACTTATCTCTATTAAAAGTTATTCTAAGAACTGGTAGGCACCACCAGATTAGGGTCCAGCTAGCAAATATAAATTTACCTATCTGGGGAGATACAAAGTACAATAAAGAATTTCAAAATATAAATTCATGGACTCAAATCAGCCTTTGGGCTTATTTTATAAAATTTAGGCACCCAAGTGGCAAGAAAAAAATGTTTTATTCTTACCCTAAAGACTCATATCCTTGGACCCTATTTTCTCAAACAATTAGTAACTTAAAAGTGGAGTGATTGTTAATGAAAACTGTATATAAAACAGATAGACTTATTTTAGCTAGTTTAGATCATACTTATGCAAACATGGTTTTAGATTATCTTAATAGAAATAAAGATTTTCTCATAGAATGGGAAACAGAAAAAAGTCACAACTATTATACACTTGATTATCAAAAAATGTCCTTAAAAAGAGATATAGAGAATTTAAAATCAGAAAAAGCACTTAGACTTTGGATTATAAAAAAAGAAGATAAGAAGAAAATTATTGGGTCTATATCAATTGATAATATTATAAAAGGACCCTTCCAGTCATGTTTTTTAGGCTATAAGCTTGATAAGGATGAAGTAAATAAGGGTTATATGACAGAAGCAGTTGAGAAAATAATTGATATAGCCTTTAATGGCTATGGTCTCCATAGAATTGAAGCAAATATTATGCCAAGAAACAAGGCATCCATAAGGGTTGTAGAAAAACTAGGCTTTTATGATGAGGGCCTGGCTAAAAAGTATTTGTTTTTAAATGGGAAGTGGGAGGATCATGTCCATATGGTTTTGCTAAATGAAAAGTAGCTTTAATTAAAAAGTGGCTAAAAAAAATGAGGTTGACTTCGTATTCGAAGTCAACCTCATTTAAATTACATATCTATTTGTGGGTAATTAATTTCTTCCCATTTTTCTGAACCATCTTCTAATCTAGTGTATAGGTGGCTATTTATAGCTTCTTGCATTGCTTCATAATACCACTTAGACTCTACTAAATCAGAGAATTTACGTGCATTTTCTAAGATATTTTCTTTTTTAACTTTTCTTTCAAGAACATTATTTACTAGTGTTACGAATTCTGCCCTTGTAATTTCTTGATTTGGTTTAAATGTTCCATCTGGATAACCATTTAACCAACCTTTTTGTGCTGCTGAATTGATATACTTATTTGCCCAATGACCTTCTACATCTGTGAAACTATTACTTTCAAATGGGCTTAAATTATCAAATCTTGAAGCTATTGTTGCTAATTCAGCTCTAGTTATATAATTACCTGGTTTAAAGCTACCATCTAAATAACCATCCACTATTTTGCCATTAGCAAGAGTTGCTATATGCTTTGTCGACCATCTTGTTGCAGTTACATCATTAAAAGCTTGAAGTGATGTTTTAATAGTATCTTTGTAATCATTAGCTAGCAATCTATAAAATACTGCTGCTACTTCTTCTCTTGTAACTTTTCCTTCTGGTCTTACAGTATTATCAGGATAACCTTGGATATATTGGATGTGGTCTTCTTTGTTTAATAAAGGTAGGGCTTGTGGTATTTCTTCGTCGATGTTTACATTTCCTCCACCGCCGCTTCCGCCGCCTGAACCTCCACCTGAACTACCACCGCCACTTCCTCCTCCGCCGCCTCCG
>CAZSLV010000013.1:0-27745 GCA_964607545.1 uncultured Gudongella sp.
TTTACTAGAATAGGGATTTTAACATTTTTGATATTTATATCTGGAAGTACCTTTAAGCAATTAGATGAGCTAATCTTAAAGGAAAAAGAAGCTGAAGTTATGAAAAGACTTGCCTATACAGATATACTTACAGGTGGTTTTAATAGGTTAGCTTATGAAAGGGACTTAGATAATCTAACCAAGGAAAAAATACCTAATTTTAGGATAGTTTTAATGGATATTAATGACTTAAAATCAGTTAATGATAAGTATGGTCATTCTGAAGGAGATAGGATGATAAAGAGCTTTTATCAAATTATTAGAAGGATATTTGAAGGTGCAAGGGTATATCGTTTAGGTGGAGATGAATTTACAGTTATTTTAAAGGATGTAGATGATTATAAGTACAATCAGCAGATTAAAAATATTGAGAAAGATTTAAAAGACCTATCTAAAGAGTTAAATTATGAAATTAACGTTGCTATTGGATCCGATATATTTATAAATGGGGGTAGTCAAAAGATTAATGAATTCCAAGACCACATAGATAAGTTGATGTATGCTAATAAGAGATTTATAAAACAAAATTAAAAAATACTTTGAATTCCTATTATATGGGTATAAAAACAATATGAAGATTATATTTATTGTTTAATGAAAGGGGAATTTCAATGTTTAAAGTTTATGGATCTTATCCAGATTTTGCTGATGCATCAAGAAGTGTAGATATACTCTTAAATATGGGCTATAACAGAAATCAAATCAGAGTTGTGTCTAAAAATAACCTAGATAAGAATTATGATTTAAGGATAGGAGAACCAAGAAAAGAAGATGAGTCAGTTTGGGAGAGGATTAAGGATGCCTTTACCTTTGAGAAGTATGAGGATGACTTTCTTGAAAAAGACTTGGATGAAGACAGGATAGAGTTTGACAGGGCCAAGCTAAATGATTATAAGGCGACATTAGAGGCAGGAGGAGCCTTGATTTTAATAGAAGAAAGTGAACTTGCAGATAAGGGGTATGATGCTGTTGGCAGAAAAGACAGGGGCTTAGAGCAGATTATAGAACCCCACACACAAGATATTTACGTAAATGAGCCAAACAGAGTGCCATTTAAGGACCAAGACCTACCAGATACTGATAAGTTTAAAGATAATCCTAAGTATAAGGATGATTTTAAGAAAAAATAATCAAAAGCCGCCACTTGGCGGCTTTAAATTTAAATTTCAAAAGCTAAGAAGGAGGATTGCAATTGAATAAAACAATAGAAATTCAAAAAAACCATAGGACTATAAGGGAATTTAAGGATAAAGAAATCTCAAAAGAAGTTATGGATGAATTGTTTGAAGTTGCAAGAAGGACTGCAACTTCAAATGGCATGCAAACTTATTCTATTATAAGGATAAAAGATAAGAATTTAAAGGAAAAAATTGCTAAAGTTTGTAATCAAGAATATGTAAAAAGGGCACCAGAACTTTTGATATTTATAGTTGACCAGTATAGGAATTCACAAATTGCCATGGAAAAAGGTTTGACTATAGAAGATACTAATGACTTAGATAAGTTCTTCCAAGGCTTTACTGATGCATCCCTGGCTGCCCAAAATATGGTTATTGGTGGTGAATCATTAGGTTTAGGAGCAAACTATTTAGGGTCTATACTAAATGATTCTAAAGAAATTTGCAAACTCCTAGACCTACCCAAGCTAACCTTTCCAGTTGTAGGCCTGGGTCTTGGATACCCTAATCAAGAACCCATGCTAAAGCCAAGGATGGATATGACTTTAAGGGTGTTTGAAGATAAGTATAAGAAATTTACCAACTATACAAAAGAATTAGAAGAATATGATGAGATTATGCAAACTTACTATGACTTAAGGGATGCTAATAGAAGGGTTGATTCTTTTACAGACCAAGTAAAGACTAAGAGCGAGCTTACCATAGAAAAAAGAAAAGAAATATTAAATGCAATAAAAGACCAAGGCTTTGATTTGATGTTAGAATAAGACTAAAAAGTTTATTCTTGCATGTTTAGGCTTGGGTATATATAGTTAAATAGAATATGGAGGGATGTTTATGAACAAAAGATATATTTTCATAGGGATACTTTTATTACTACTAGGTTCTTTTTTATCTGGGTGTAAGTCAAATGATGCAATTAGCATAGGACCTCCTAAGAGTGATGCCCTTGTAAATTATGATTATTCACAAAGTAGGTACAAGGAAATATACCTTGCTGGAGGATGCTTTTGGGGTGTTGAAGAGTATTTCGATAATATTTTAGGAGTAGTTTATACAAATGTGGGCTATGCAAATGGAGATACTGAAACAACTGATTACTCATCTATAAGTTCAACAGGCCACACTGAGACAATTTATTTAGTATATGACCCACAAGTGATATCCCTAGATAGGATACTTGAGTATTTTTATAGTGTAATAGAGCCTACGAGTTTAAATAAACAGGGTAATGATGTAGGGAGTCAGTACCGAACAGGAATTTACTATGTAGATGAAGAGGATTTAGCTACCATAAATAAGATTACTAAGTTGGAACAAGAAAAGTATACCGATAAGATAGTAACTGAAATCGAACCCTTGAAAAACTATATACTTGCAGAGGACTACCACCAAGATTATTTAAAAAAGAATCCGAATGGCTATTGCCATATTGACTTAAGCAACATTCCACAACAAAAACCCTTGATAAGGACAAGGGACTATGAAAAACCAATTTCTAGCGAAATAGAAAAGAAATTAAGCGATTTAGAATACAGTATCACCCAAGAAAATGCTACAGAACCTTCTTTTTCTAATCCCCTATGGGAGAATAAGGAAGAAGGCTTATATGTAGATATTGTAACAGGAGAACCTCTTTTTTTATCATTAAATAAATTTGATTCTGGATCTGGATGGCCAAGTTTTACTAGACCTATCCAAAATGAAGTCTTAACCCTAAAAAAGGATGCTTCAGCTGGGATGGAAAGAATAGAGGTAAGAAGTAGAATAGGAAATTCACACTTGGGTCATGTATTTACAGATGGTCCTAAAGATGAGGGTGGCCTTAGGTATTGCATAAATGGAGGTGCCTTAGAATTTATCCCCCTAGGTGAATTTGAAGCTAAAGGCTATGAAGATTTTATAGTTTATTTTGAATAATTTTTAATAATTGGGCCCTTAGGTGCCCATTTATTTTGCTTTAAAGTGTATAATGTAATTAATAAAGATAAAAAGGGAGGTTATTGAATGAAATTTATAACTTTTAAGTACAAGGGTAAGGTTGAGATTGGGATTTTGGATAAAAAAGAAGAGGGAGTATACTTAATTAATAACTTGTTAGGAAAAACTTATAGGGATATGAATGATTTTATAAGAGGGCACTCTAAGGAAGAATTAGAAATACTTAAAAGCAAGTTAAGGCTAAAAGAGGATGCCCTACTAAAACTTGACCAAGTAGAACTTTTATCCCCAATAATAAAACCCCTCCACGATATAATCTGCTTGGGTGTTAACTATGAAGACCACCTAAAGGAATCAAAGATGGTATTAGATCCAAATGATTCAGATAAGGAGCAAAAACCAGTATACTTTTCTAAACGGGCTATGGAAATTGCAGGAAGTGGCCAAAAGATAAAGGGTTTTTTTGACCTAGATGAATATATAGATTATGAAGCAGAACTTGCTATTATAATTGGTAAAGAGGGTAGGGATATAAAAAGAGAGGATGCAGAAGATTATATTTTTGGATACTCAGTTTTTAACGACCTATCAGCAAGGAAACTACAAAAAGACCATACCCAGTGGTATAAGGGTAAGAGTTTAGATTCATATAGCATAATGGGACCTAGTATTTTGCATAAAGATGACTTGCCTTTGCCAATAGAAGTTGATGTAATTTCTAGGGTAAATGATGAGGTAAGACAAAATGGGAATACAAATTTGCTTATCCACGACATTCCTAAGATAATTGAGGATTTTTCAAGGGGGATAAGCTTAGAACCTGGAGATATAATTATTACCGGAACACCAGCAGGCGTGGGTATGGGTTTTAATCCTCCAAAGTATTTAAAAGCTGGAGATAAAGTAGAATGTGAGATAAAAGAAATAGGTAAACTTATAAACATTATTGAGTAAGGAGGTTTTTTATGAAGAGGGCTAGCTTAGTTATAAAAAACATTGGAAGCTTAATTAGCTTAAGTGGTAAGAATGAAAAAAGAAGTGGTTTAGACCAAGGAAATGTTGAAATTATTGAAGATGGTCTTATAGCAGTAGAAGGTGATGAGATTATATATGTAGGAAAAGGAGACCTCCCTAGTGATATTGTCATAGATACAAATACCCTTATTATAAATGCAGAAGGGAAAACTGTTACCCCAGGCTTAATAGATTGCCACACCCACCTTGTCCATGGAGGGAGCAGGGAGCAAGAGCTTTCTATGAAACTTGCAGGCAAGGATTACTTAGAAATCCTAAAAGCAGGTTATGGAATACATTCCACAATGAAAGAAACTGCAAAGGCAAGTTTTGAAGAACTTTATACCAAGGCATATAAAAGTTTAGATATAATGCTAAGTTTTGGTGTTACTAGCCTTGAAGCAAAGTCAGGCTATGGGATTGGAGATTTTGAAACAGAAATAAAACAGCTGGAAGTTTCTAATAAACTAAATAAAGACCACCCCATAGATATAATATCAACCTTTATGGGAGCCCATGCCATCCCTAAAGAATATAAGGAAAATTCAGATGAATTTGTCGATATCCTTTGTAATGAAATGATACCTTTTATTGGTAAAAAAAAGCTTGCCAAGTTTTGCGATGTGTTTTGTGAAGAAGGTGTTTTTTCAGTAGAACAATCTAGAAAAATCTTACTAGCTGCAAGAGAAGCTGGTTTGCTTTTAAAAATTCATGCAGATGAAATTGTTTCACTTGGAGGGGCTGAGCTTGCAGCAGAGCTTGGAGCTACCTCTGCTGAACACTTAATTGGTGCAAGTGACCAAGGCATAAAAGACCTAGCAAGAGAAGGAGTAATAGGGGTCTTACTCCCTGGAACAAGCTTTAATTTAAATAAGCCCTATGCTAAGGCAAGGCAGATGATTAAAGAAGGACTTGCCCTTTCTATATCTACAGACTATAACCCAGGGAGCTGCCCAAGCGAAAACCTCCAACTTATGATGTCCTTGGCTTCACTTAAGCTTTTGATGACCCCACAAGAGGTCATAACAGGTGTTACAATCAATGCTGCTTGTGCCTTAGGCATAGAAGAAGAAAGAGGTTCGCTTGAAATAGGAAAAAAAGCTGATATAACAATTTTTGATAGTCCAAACTTAGATTATTTAATTTACCACTTTGGAATCAACCATACTTTTAAGACGATTAAAGATGGTAAAGTAGTATATTCAAAATAAATGGAGGATATATATGATTGATAATAAAATTATTGGAGATGCAATGGAAATTAAACTGGATAATTACTTACCTGATTATCCAGAGTTTAATAAGCATATAAGAAGGGCTCCAAAGAGAGAACTTCTACTTACAAAAAAAGAAATTAAACTTGCCTTAAAAAACGCCTTAAGGTATATTCCCTATGATCTTCACAAGGACCTGGCAGGGGAATTTCTAGATGAATTACTTACTAAAGGTAGGATATATGCTTATAGATTTAGGCCAAACAAAACCATAAGTGGTCGACCTATTGATGAATATAGGGGTAAGTGCATAGAGGGTAAGGCCTTTCAAGTTATGATAGACAACAACTTATCTTTTGATGTAGCCCTTTACCCTTATGAACTTGTAACCTACGGAGAAACTGGTCAAGTCTTCCAAAACTGGATGCAGTATAGGTTAGTTATGAAGTATTTAGAGGAACTAACTGATGAACAAACTCTAGTAATCCAATCAGGCCATCCACTTGGCTTGTTTAAATCTTCAAAATCTAGTCCTAGGGTAATTATAACTAACGCCCTAATGGTTGGTGAATATGATAATTTAGAGTATTGGAATAAGGCCCAAGCTATGGGAGTTGCCAATTATGGACAGATGACTGCTGGAGGATGGATGTATATTGGGCCACAAGGAATAGTACATGGGACCTTTAACACAATCCTAAATGCTGGTCGTTTAAAGCTAGGTTTAAAAGAAGATGAGGATTTAAAAGGCCACTTATTTGTATCTTCAGGCTTAGGAGGCATGTCTGGTGCCCAGGGAAAGGCTGCTAAAATAGGGGGCGGAGTAGGGCTTATAGCTGAAGTTGATATTTCAAGAGTTAATACAAGGCTTGAACAAGGGTGGATAGATGAGTACTATGATGATTTAAAGGAAACCTTTAAAGCTGTAGATTTATACTTAAAAGAAAGAAAACCAAGGGCAATTGCCTACCATGGAAATATAATTGACCTTCTCGAGTATGCCCTATTAAACAACATAAAAATTGAGTTATTATCAGATCAAACTTCATGCCATGCAGTTTATGATGGTGGTTATTGTCCAGACTCATTGACCTATGAAGAAAGAACCAAAATGCTTTATGAGGATAAGGATGAATTTATAAAAAGAGTAGACAAAAGCTTAGAAAAGCACTTTAAACTAATTCAAAAGCTTACAGAAAAAGGAACATATTTTTTTGACTATGGAAATAGTTTTCTAAAAGCCATTTATGATACAGGTCTTATGGAAATATCTAAAAATGGTATAGATGATACTGATGGCTTTATATTTCCATCCTATGTGGAGGATATAATGGGGCCAATGCTCTTTGATTATGGGTATGGTCCTTTCAGGTGGGTTTGCCTATCTGGTAAGTACGATGACCTTGTAAAAACAGATCAGGCTGCCATGGATTGTATTGATCCAAATAAGAGAGCCCAAGATATGGACAATTACAAGTGGATAAGGGATGCAGAAAAAAATAAACTAGTAGTTGGAACTTATGCTAGAATTCTTTACCAAGATGCCCATGGAAGAACTAAGATAGCCTTAAAATTCAACGAGATGGTAAGAAAGGGTGAGATAGGCCCAATAATGATTGGGCGTGACCACCATGATGTATCTGGGACAGACTCTCCTTTTAGAGAAACTGCCAACATAAAGGATGGGAGTAATATTATGGCTGATATGGCAACTCATTGCTTTGTAGGAAATGCAGCAAGGGGTATGAGCCTTGTAGCCCTCCATAATGGTGGAGGAGTAGGTATAGGTAAATCTATAAATGGTGGTTTTGGGATGGTTTTAGATGGATCTAAGAGGGTAGATGAAATTTTAAAACTTGCCATGCCATGGGATGTAATGGGGGGAGTAGGAAGAAGAGCCTGGGCCAGAAATAAGAACTCGATAGAAACTGTAGTAAAATTTAACAAAGAAGCAAAAGATACAGATCATATTACCCTTCCCTATATAGCAGATGAAGAATTAATTGATAAACTAGTAGATGATAAATTTTAATCTCATATAATGTATACAACCTACTAAGAACTTAGTTAAAGGGGGAGTACAATGGTTGGGAAATTCGAGTTAGATATCCAAAATGCATGGAAGCAGTTTATTACTAGGGGTGAAAGATTAGATTGTGTAAGTGACACAATATATAAGTCCTGGATAAGGTGTAAAAAAGCTCAGATTGATCCTTACGGAGGGATTGGGACTAGTATATCTAATGAGGAATTAAACGCCCTTATAGCAGCCCACAAGGAACTTATTAATATAGCTATACCGATTATGAATAACTTACACAGCATTGTCTTAGGGAGTGGCTTTGTTTTAGTATTAACTGATAAAAATGGAGTTATTTTAAATGTAGTTGGAGAAAAAAGCATAGAAGATGAAGCTGCAAAAATTAATTTTAGCAAGGGTTCTAGATGGTCAGAAATGGATGTTGGTACAAATGCTATTGGAACATGTATTAAGGAAGAAGCTCCAATCCAAACGATTGGAGCTGAGCATTATTGCAAGACCCATCATACATGGACATGTTCAGCATCCCCAATTAACAACCCAGAAGGAGACTTAGTAGGTGTCTTAAATATGTCAGGTATAAGTCATACGGCTCATAAGCACACTTTAGGAATTGTAGTAGCAGCAGCTTATTCTATAGAGAATCAATTAACCCTGGCTCAAAATTATGCAATGATGGATACAACAGTTGAAAGCATATTTGATGGTATGATTATAATTGATAGAAATTTTAAAATAATCAAGACAAATAAAAAGGCTCAAAAGATTCTCGCCTTAAGAGAGAAGGATTTAAATAATTTGGATGTAAGAACTATACTTGGAAATAGTATCTTTAGCGAAAAAGATTCTTTTGAAAAAAGAGTTGATTGGGATTTTAAAGTAAATAACAGAAGGATACCTTGCAATATAAAAATAAACCAAATTATGCTTGAAAATAATCTTAAGGGAATGGCCATAATATTTAAAGAAATGGAAGAGGTACATAAGACTGTTAATATAGTATCTGGGAATAAGGCAACATATGAATTTAACAGTATTATAACAGCTAGTTTAAATATGAAAAAGTCAATTAAAGAAGCAGAAAAATTTTCAAGAACTAAGGGTTGTGTCCTAATAGAGGGCGAAAGTGGAACTGGCAAGGAATTATTTGCCCATTCTATCCATAACTTTTCTTGTAGGAAAGATGGCCCCTTTGTTGCCTTAAACTGTGCTTCTCTTCCAAGAGAATTAGTAGAAAGTGAACTTTTTGGGTATGAAAAGGGAGCATTTACAGGGGCAGTAAAAGAAGGTAAGGTTGGAAAATTTGAACTTGCTCATGGGGGGACCCTATTTATGGATGAAATAGGAGAGCTTCCCCTAGACCTACAAGCAAAACTACTAAGGGTTTTAGATGACTATAGAATAACTAGAATTGGAGGTAAGTATTCTAAAAAATTAGATGTAAGAATTATTGTGGCAACTAATAGAAACCTATTGGAAGAAACTAAGAAAAAGAGGTTTAGAGAAGACTTATACTATAGGTTAAATGTTTTTAAGGTAAATATTCCTCCACTTAGGGAAAGACCCGAGGATATTATCCTGCTGGCCAATTACTTTTTAAATAAACTCAATCTAGCCCACCAAACTAGTAAGTTATTATCCGAAGACTTTCATTTGAGGATAAAAAAATATAGGTGGCAAGGCAATGTAAGAGAGCTGGAAAATACAATGGAAAGAGCTTTTTACTTGTGTGATAGTAATTTAATAACAGAAGATTATCTACCAAGTGAAATAATATCATCTAACAGACTAGTTGCAGAACCTTTCCTTTCTATAAAAGATAAGGAAAGAGAAATTATAGAAAAGTCATTAAAAAGTACAGATGGTAACGTAATAGAAGCTTCAAAAGTTCTTAATATAAGCAAGTCATCACTTTATAGAAAATTAAAAGCCTATGACCTAGAAGCCAAAGATTATAAATAAAATAAGAAATTCCCACTTATGAGACTAAAAATTCCCAGGAGTGGGAATTTTTATATTTTAAAACAATTTACAAAGTAGAAACGGCCAATCTAGGGGTCTAATAGAATATGATTTTATTGGCATAGTAATTGCAATATATAAGAAGTGAATACTAAAATAAAAAGGAGGAGTTCTTATAGAATGATAAGTATAAGTAAATAATAAGTAAAAGTTTTAAAAAAAGAGTAATTTGGGATAATTTAAAAGGAGGGGTTACTTTGGATTTAACTAAAGATAAGATCGTTCGTATGTACACAACTATGAAGAGAATTAGGGAATTTGAAACAGATGCTAGTAGATTATTTGCTGAAGGTACTATACCAGGATTTGTTCACTTGTACTTAGGAGAAGAGGCTATAGCAACTGGAGTTTGTGAAACACTTGAAACGGAAGATTATATCACAAGCACCCATAGGGGACATGGACATATTATTGCAAAAGGTGGAGAAACCAAGTACATGATGGCAGAACTGTTTGGAAGAGCTACAGGTTACTGCAAGGGCAAGGGTGGTTCCATGCATATAGCAGATGCTACTAAAGGGATTTTAGGGGCAAATGGTATAGTTGGAGCAGGTCACAACATAGCAGTTGGTGCAGGTTTAAGTGCTAAGTATAGAAAATCTGGCCAAGTTGTAGCATGTTTCTTTGGAGATGCTTCAACAAATCAGGGTACTTTCCACGAATCCCTAAATATGGCTAGTATTTGGAAATTGCCTGTAGTTTTTGTTTGTGAAAACAACCTATATGGAATTTCAATGCACCAAGCAAGACATCAGGCCATTCAAGATGTTGCTGATAGGGCTGTTGCCTATAATATTCCTGGTATAGTGGTCGATGGGAATGATCCATTAGCAGTTTATGAAGCAACAAAAGAAGCAGTAGCTAGGGCAAGAAGTGGTCAAGGTCCAACCCTTATAGAATGTAAAACATACAGACACCATGGACACTTCGAAGGAGACCCTGGCAAATACAAACCTTCTGATGAAGTAGCCCATTGGATGGCAAAGGATCCCCTACCAAGGATGAAAAAATATATTTTAGAAAATGAACTATTAAGTGAGGAAGAAATAAATAAAATAGACCAAGAGATAAAAGAAGAAATGGAAAAAGCAATTAAATTTGCTGAAGAAAGTCCTCTTCCTTCATTAGAATCAATAGTTGAAGATGTCTATGCTGATATTGTAGAGGAGGTAAGATAATGAAAACTATGACTATGATGGAATCAATAAGAGCAGCCATGAGCAAGAAGATGAGGGAAGATGAAAACGTTCTACTATTCGGGGAGGATGTAGGTGCCTATGGTGGGTGTTTTGGAGTTTCAGCTGGAATGCTTGAGGAGTTTGGAGAAGATAGGGTTATAGATACACCAATATCTGAAGGTGCAATAATTGGATGTGCTGTAGGTTCAGCTGCTACTGGATTGAAACCAATTGCAGAGTTAATGTTCGCAGATTTTATAACTGTAGGCATGGACCAACTTGTTAACCAAGCAGCTAAAATGAGGTATATGTTTGGTGGAAAAATTAGTGTTCCAATGGTTGTAAGATTACCCCTTGGAGCAGGAATAAGTGCCGCTGCTCAGCACTCCCAATCTCCAGAAGCTTGGCTAACACATGTTCCAGGATTGAAGGTTGTTTATCCTTCATCAGCTGCTGATGCATATGGCTTAATGTTAAAGGCAATTGAAGATGATGACCCTGTAATGTTCTTTGAGCATAAGGCCCTATATGGATATTCTGAAGAGTTTGATGAAAATATGGACCCTATAGAATTTGGGGTGGCATGTGTAAAAAGAGAAGGTGAAGCATTAACAATAGTAGCAACAGGTAAGATGGTACATGAATCTTTAGCCGCTGCAGAGGAATTAGCCAAGGAAGGTATAGAAGTAGAAGTAATTGACCCAAGAACCCTATATCCACTAGATAAGGAAACAATTTATAAATCAATTGAAAAAACTAATAAAATCATGATTGTTACAGAAGAAAATAAAAGAGGTTCTTATGCAGGAGAAATATCAGCATTGATTGCAGAAGAAGCCTTTGACCATTTGGATGGACCAATTGTAAGAGTAGCAGCAATGGATACTCCAGTTCCATTTTCACCTGTGTTAGAAGAGTACTATGTACCATCTTCTAATGATATTATAGAAGCTGTAAAAAAGATGTTTTAATCCAAGAGGCAGATACTTGCCTCTTTTTAGGAGTGAGAGGATGCATACGATAGGTATTATTGCAAACCCAGCATCTGGTAAAGATATCAGGAGACTTGTATCACATGCTACGGTGGTTGATAATAATGAAAAAGTAAATATTGTAAAAAGAATAATACTAGCAGCTCAAGGTGCTGGTGTTAAAAAAATATACATTATGCCAGATACTTTCTTGATAGGCTATAAGGCTATAGACAATTTGAAGTGTTCTAAGGAACTCTTAGCTGATATAGAAATAATAGATATGGATGTAAGAGCAGGCGCTGAAGACTCTATATTGGCAACAAGAATTATGGAAGAAAAAAATGTTGGTTGTATAATAGCCTTGGGTGGTGATGGTACTAGTAGGGCAGTTGCAAAGGCTATAACTAATACACCCTTAATTTCTATATCAACAGGCACAAACAATGTTTATCCACAAATGCTAGAGGGTACAGTTGCAGGAATGGCAGCAGCGGCAATTGCAACTTCAGTATGTGAGCTTGATAATACTTGTTTAAAGGATAAGAGGATAGAAATATATAAAAATGAAGAACTTATAGATATTGCCTTAGTAGATTGTGTAATATCTAGACAGACATTTATTGGGTCAAAGGCTATATGGGATCCTGAGGATATTTTAAAGGTAATAGTTTCAAGGGCCCACCCAGCATCTATAGGCTTTTCTACCATAGTGGGAGTTAAGGTTCTTGTAAGTGAAGAAGCAGATTTTGGTGCCTCAATCAATGTAAATACTGGATCAAACATAATGATGGCACCAATTGCTGCAGGTACAATGATGCCAATTAAGGTTAGTGAACCCCTTATTCACAAACTAGATGAACTTTTTTCCATTGAGATGGAAGATAAGGGGATTATGGCCTTAGATGGGGAAAGAGAAATTCCATTTAAAAAGGGAGAAGTTTTTAAATTTAAGATAACAAGAAATGGTCCCTATAGAGTACAAATAAGAAATACACTTGAATCAGCACAAAGAAATGGTTTTTTTATAAGAGTATAAAGAGGAGGTAGTAAAAAGATGGCAAAAACAGTTGTTATGCCAAAACTTGGCCTTACTATGAAAGAGGGTAAGCTGGTTAAGTGGTATAAACAAGAAGGAGACAAAATTGAATCTGGTGATAAATTATTTTCAATAGAAACTGATAAAATTACAAATGATGCAGAAGCTACATCTAATGGCATATTAAGAAAGATTATAACTAAGGAAGGACAAAAGGTACCAATCCTTGCCCCTGTTGGCATAATTGGAGATAAGAATGAAGATATTGAAAAGCTTTTAGCGGAACTTGATTCAAATAAGGATGCAGGTAAACCTAGTGAAAAAATCCTAGAAGAAAAAGTTGCTGATAAAAGTATTGCTTCTAGTAGGAAAGAAAATCAAAAAGTCTTGATTTCACCTGTGGCTAGAAAGTTAGCTGAAGAAGAAAACATTGAATATGAAAAAGTCACAGGCACAGGACCTAGGGGTAGAATAGTTCTAGAAGATATTGAAAAAGCAATTGAGGATAAGAAAAAAGTTTCTGCTACACCTACTGCAAGTGCACTAGCAGGGCAAATGGGAATTGATATATCTAGCATATCAAAAGATGGTAGGATATTTAAAGATGATCTTATTAGGGAAGATAAGCAAGCTTGGTACAACCTAATAGCAAGTCCGAGTGATAAAAGAGAAGAAATGTCAAATATGCGTAAAATAATTGGAGAAAGAATGAGTGAAAGCGCTCAAACTGCTCCTACTGTGAACTTTACTATATCAGTTGACACACAAAATCTAAAAGACCTAAGAAAAGACTTAAATAAGGATGCTAAGATAACCTATACGGATTTAATTGTAAAAATAACATCAAAATTGCTCTTAGACCATCCTCTACTTAACTCAAGCCTTGATGGGGAGGAAATTATCACAAGGAATTATGTAAATATGGGGGTAGCTGTTGCCCTCCCAGATGGACTCTTAGTTCCAGTATTAAGAAATTCCCATATTAAAGAGATTAGGGAAATAAGTGAAGAAATAAAAGATTTATCATATAGGGCAAAGACAAATCAGTTGCTGTCAGATGAAATTCAAGGTGGAACATTTACTATTACGAATATTGGCATGTTTGGAATAGAGAGTTTCACTCCTATTATAAATCAACCAGAGTCAGCAATTCTTGGGATAAATGCAATAATAGATGAAGCAAAAGTCATAGATGGTTGTGTCTGTATAAGACCAATGATGAAATTATCTTTAACAGCTGACCATAGAACAGTTGATGGTGCAGTTGCAGCTATGTTTTTATCAAAACTTAAAGAAGCACTAGAGAACCCTGTATGGGCACTTCTTTAAAGAAGGAGGGTATTATGAAATTAGCAATTATTGGAGGAGGACCTGGTGGCTATGTTGCAGCAATTAAAGCAGCTGAGCGTGGGGCTGAAGTCTACCTAATAGAAGAAGAATTTATTGGTGGAACTTGCTTAAATACTGGGTGTATTCCAACTAAAGTTCTATTAAATTCAACAAAGATATACAAGCAATTAGAAGACCAAGGGGTTAGTTTAGGATTAAACTTTAAAGATTTATCTATAAATTGGGAAGCTTTACTAGAAAGAAAAGATCTTGTTTCACAACAATTAGTTGAAGGGGTAAGAAACCTCCTACTTACTAGTAAGGTAAGTGTTATTGAGGGCAGGGCAAGTTTTAAATCAAAAAATCAATTAGACATAAAATTAAAAGGTGGTGGCATTCAGAGTTTGTCTTTTGACAAGGCTATAATAGCCAGTGGCTCTACTCCTATAAGGATACCAATTGAAGGTATAAACTTAGAAGGCTTATTGACAAGTAGAGAAGCTTTAAACTTAGAGGAAATTCCCAAGTCTATAATAATAATAGGAGGGGGAGTAATAGGGTCAGAATTTGCTAATATATTTTCAAATTTGGGAAGTCAAGTTACAATAGTCGAGATGCTTCCAAGGTTAGTTGCAAATATGGATTCTGAAATAACTGATTGTTTAGAAGCTGCCCTAGTTGACCAAGGCGTAAAGATATATAAATCAACGAGAGTTAATGAAATATCAAAGAATGATAAGGACTACTTGGTAAAAATACAAAAAGATAAAAACACTAATGAAGTCTTAAGCGGTGAAAAGGTCCTTATTGCAACTGGCAGAAAACCAAACACTTCTAACATGGGTTTAGAAGAAATTGGAGTTACTACCAATAAGGGAGCCATCCTTGTTGATAAATTATTTGAATCTAGTGTTGAAAATATATATGCAATTGGAGATTGCATAGGTGGATCTCAATTAGCCCATGTGGCATCGGCCCAGGGGGTAATGGTAGCAGAACTAATAAGCGGAATTGCAAAGGCAATAGACTTTAAGACTACTCCTTATTGTGTATATACAAAACCAGAATTGGCTAGCGTAGGGATTACAGAAGAAGAAGCTAAGAATAAGGGATTAAGGTTTAAAGTCGGTAAATTTCCAATGTATGGAAATGGTAAGTCTGTAATACTTGGAGAAGTTGCAGGTTTAGTTAAAATTATAGCTAATGAAGATACTAAAGAGGTACTAGGAGTTCATATGGCAGGAGAAGCAGCTACCGAACTAATTTCGGCAGCCTCCCTTGCAATTAGATTAGAGAGCACAGTAGATGAAATGCTAACTACTATATATGCCCATCCTACTATAAGTGAAGCAATTAACGAAGCAAGTCAGGATGTCTTTGGCAATTCTATTCACATGCCAAAGTAATTCTAGAAAATGTTTTATAAGAAAATTATAATAAAGAGCTTTTGAGGTTTATTATTAGGTACTCCTTAGAAGCCTTTTTTATTTTTCATCATTTTTTGTTAAATGAGATTATGTATAAATACTGGGTATATCTATATACAAGGGGTGATAAAATGCTCAGCTTTAGAAATATTGTAACAGCTTTTATTTTTCATGATGATCAAATTTTATTAATGAAAAGGGGTAATGACAGAAAGATAGCACCTGGCTATTGGTTTGGAGTAGGTGGGCATATGGAACCTGAAGAAATCAATGACCCCTACAAGGCTATTTATAGAGAAATCCTAGAAGAAAGCGGCATAAAAAGAGAAAGGCTTAAAAATTTAGAATTAAAGTATATTGCCTACAACAGGGATATTGATAATGATGAAATTATTGTAAATCATATTTTTTTTGGAGATTTAGCATCCAAAGAGTATATTAATAGTGATGAGGGAGAATTATTTTGGGTTGAAAAAGATGAAGTTTTAAATAAAGAGTTCCATCCAGTTTTTAAAATAATTTTGGCTAATTACTTTAAAAACAAGAAAGAAGAAATCATGATAGGGGTAATAGGAACAGACGACCCCTACACATGGTGGTACCCAGTATAATTTTAATAGGTCATAAAAAAATATAAAGGAGGATAAATATGGGGGGATTAAATGGAAATAACAAGATGGACCCTAGGTTTAAATTAATGCTTATATTTGCAGGTATAGGGGTTATTCTAATAATAGCCTCAATTCTAGTGGGCACCTAGAAAGGCATTAACAGTCTATGCCATCTCTAGAAAGTATACCCTTATTGTAATAGTGTTTTATTTCTTTCATTTCAGTAACCAGGTCACCTATTTCAATAAGCTTATCACTAGCATACCTACCAGTTAGCACAACTTCTACCTTGGGAGATCTTTCCTTTATGGCTTTAATTACAAGATTTTCTTTTAAAAGCTTCAAGTAGATGGCTATTATAACTTCATCTAAGATAACTAGGTCATATTGACCAGATTTTAAAATATTTGAACAATGGTCTAAGGCTTCTTCTGCCTTTTTTATATCTTTAGCTTGTGGGGGACCAGATATAAAACAACCAAGACCCAATTGTTCAATACTTATTTGGGGAAGTATTTTTGAAATTTTAGTTTCATTGTACTTCATATCTTTTACAAACTGGCCTATATAGACTTTTTTACCTGCTAAAGATGCTCTTAGGGCAAGACCAAATGCAGCAGTTGTCTTTCCCTTTCCGTTACCGGTGTATATATGAACAAAACTCTCTTGCATTTTAAACACATCCTTTTTACTTAGTCTCTTTATTATATATTAAAGGAACTAGTTTGACACCTAACAATTTCTTAGTTATACTGAAACAATGTAAAAGTAAAATAATAAAGAGGTACCTGATGGAGAGTTTTATAAGAGAATTAATAGAATTTTTATCAATTGAATTTACGGTAATCCTTACAGCTGCCCTACCAGTAATAGAATTAAGAGGGGCCATACCTGTTGGGATTTCACTTGGTTTAAGCCCTATTCATGCTAGTTTGCTAAGTTTACTAGGAAGCATGATACCAGTCCCATTTATTTTATTTGGGATTAGACCCGTTTTAAATTATTTAAAAAAGACCAAGATATTTAAAAACCTAGCAGAGGGGATCACAGATAAATCCATTAGTAACAATGGTCACAAGGTACAAAAGTATGGGGCATGGGGATTAGTTGTAATTGTAGCCCTACCCTTTCCAGGTACAGGGGTTTGGAGTGGGAGCCTTTTAGCTGCCCTTTTAGATATAAGGTTTAAGTGGGCCTTTCCTGCAATTTTACTAGGCAATATAATTGCAGGAGTAATTATTATGAGCCTAAGCCAAGGCTTCTTAAATATACTTACATAAAAAGGATACTTCAATTTGAAGTATCCTTTATTATTCTTAAGCTTTTATATTTTCATCTTTCAAGTCTTCAGTGACCTTATTTGCACCTGCTTTAAATTCTGATATGGCCCTACCTAATGATTTACCTATTTCCGGTAGTTTTGAAGGACCAAATATAACTAGGGCTATGGCTAATATTAAGATTAGCTCAGGAGCACCTAATTTTCCCATCATCATGCCAACACCTCATTTAACATTTCAACCATTTTTCTTGTAACATCAGCAGTTGTCCCTGCACATCTACTTTTTCTCTCTGGATCTCCATAGGCAACTTTTGCTGCTTCCATAAAATGACCTACAGAATCTTCACATAGGGTAGAGCCTGCTACTGTAGTTGGAAGGTTAAGACCTTCTGGTTGGTACATTGGAAACTCTGCGCCCTTATACCACTTTGACAAGTCAGCTAATACTTTTTTAGAAGTATCAGCATCACATACTGTACCTATACAAGCTGCTGCAACTCCTATACATCCACATAAGCTAGCTTGACCATAACCACTTGCTGCTGAAATAAATGCTTCTGGTGGTAACTGATTAAATGGATAACCTACTTCATCAGCTAATGTACCGAAGAAACCTTCGGCAACTCCAACACCTCAACCACCTTTTTCTTTATAACCATTAAATGCTCTTGCTTCTACTGCTGCAGGGTCTAATTTTTTATATTTAAAAGGCCATGCTGGTGGTGCTGATGAATCTGCTGATGCTGCTGGTGCTGCGCACCCTGTTAATAAGCTGCCTATTCCACCGCTAACTGCTACTCCTGCTACTGTTGCTCCAACACCCTTAATAAAACTCTTTCTTGTTATTTGTTTCTCTGACATTTTTATACCTCCTGGTCTTATATTGAAGTATGTACATATTTGACTCTGTGATTATTTTAACACAATTATTTTACTTTGACAATATTTTTTCAATATTTTTTTAAAAAACATATGTCAGTTATTTACAATTATTTTTCATAAAAATAGGTAAAAAAATAAGGTAATAATATAATTTTATCTTGCTTAGTTTGAGTGTTTATGAGGAATTAAGGGTAAAGAATATAAAATGGAGATTATATGTGACATACTAATAAAATATATGTGACATATTAATTAACATTGTGTTATAATATAAAATATTGATTTAAAAAAGGAAATTGCTTAGGTAGACACAAAAAAAGGAGGGGCTTAAATGGGAAAAAAATATGTTTATAGCTTTGATGAGGGTTCAAAAGAAATGAAGAATTTACTAGGTGGCAAGGGGGCAAATCTGGCAGAGATGACTAGTATTGGCTTACCTGTTCCTCCGGGCTTTACAATTACAACAGAAGCTTGTAGCAAATTTTATGAAGAAAATGAGAAACTATGGGATGGAGTATTAGAAGAAATCCATGAACACCTTGAAAGAGTAGAAAAAACTCTTGGCAAGAGGTTTTCTGATACTGACAACCCCTTGTTAGTGTCTATAAGATCAGGAGCTGTTTTTTCTATGCCAGGTATGATGGATACAGTACTTAACTTAGGGCTAAATGATAAGGCTGTTATTGGCCTAGCAAAGTCTACAGATAATGAAAGATTTGCCTACGATAGTTATAGAAGGTTTATTCAAATGTTTTCTGATGTTGCAATGGGGATACCTAAGAGAAAGTTTGACCTTGCCCTTGAAGAAATGAAAGAAGAAAAGGGAGTAGACTTAGATACTGATTTAGACACTGATGACTTAAAAAAATTAGTTGACCTTTTTAAGGAAATTTACAAGGAAGATAAGGGAGAAGAATTTCCACAAGATCCTATGAAACAATTGCAATTAGCAATAGAAGCTGTATTTGCTTCATGGAATAACAATAGGGCTATAATATATAGGAGATTAAATGATATACCAGGAGATTTAGGAACAGCAGTAAATGTACAATCTATGGTTTATGGAAATATGGGAGAAACTTCAGGAACAGGGGTTGCCTTTACTAGAAATCCTGCCAATGGTGAAAATAAAATATATGGTGAGTTCCTAATGAATGCCCAAGGAGAAGATGTTGTTGCAGGTATTAGGACACCTAGATCGATTTCCGAGTTAAAAGACCTTATGCCTGAAGTATATGAAGAGTTTAGAAAGGTTACCCATATCCTAGAAGAACACTACAAGGACATGCAAGATATAGAGTTTACAATAGAAAACGGCAAGCTTTATATGCTCCAGACTAGGACAGGAAAGAGGACAGCCCAGGCTGGCATTAATATAGGGGTTGACCTTGTAAACGATGGAATAATATCAAAAGAAGAGGCCATCCTAAGAATAGAGCCAAATTCTCTAAACCAACTCTTACACCCAACTTTTGACGAAAAAGTTTTAGGGGAATCGACAATCTTAGCAAAGGGACTTCCTGCCTCTCCAGGTGCTGCATCAGGCAAGGTATACTTCCATGCAAGTGATGTTGTAACTGCAAAGGCCAATGGAGAAAAGGCTATACTTGTAAGGCAAGAAACCTCTCCTGAAGATATTGAAGGTATGATACTTGCAGAAGGTATCCTTACAGCAAGAGGGGGGATGACTTCCCATGCTGCCGTTGTTGCAAGGGGTATGGGTAAGTGTTGTGTAGCGGGTTGTAGTGAAATAAGGGTAGATGAGGATGCCAAGTTAATCAGGGCAGATGGAATAACACTTAAAGAGGGAGACTATATATCCCTTGATGGTTCATCTGGTATAGTTTATATAGGGGATATAGCTAAAGTTCAACCTGAACTTTCAGGTCATTTTGCAGAATTTATGACCTATGTTGACGAAACTAGGAGGTTAAAGGTTAGGACAAATGCTGATACTCCTAGGGATGCTTTAGCAGCTGTAAAATTTGGGGCTGAGGGAATTGGCCTTTGTAGGACAGAGCATATGTTCTTTGATGAAAAGAGAATACCTGCTGTTAGAAGAATGATACTTTCATCTAATGAGTCTCAAAGGAAAAAAGCCCTAGATGAACTTCTTCCACTTCAGAGAAAAGATTTTTACGAAATATACCAGGCAATGGAAGATAGACCTGTGACAATTAGGTTCTTAGACCCACCACTACACGAATTTTTACCTACTAAGAGAAAGGATATTGAAGACTTAGCTGGGTCCATGGATATTTCAATAACTGACCTTAACGATAGGATAGAAGAATTAGCAGAAGTAAACCCAATGCTTGGACATAGAGGTTGTAGATTAGCCATAACATATCCAGAGATATATAAAATGCAAACTAGGGCAATAATTGAAGCTGCTCTTGACTATAAGGTAAAAGATGGGGTAGAGATAGTACCTGAGATAATGATTCCCCTTATAGGCGATAGGGATGAAATGATATTTGTAAAAAAACAAGTGCTTGAAGAGATAAATGAAGTATTTGCTGAAAGAAATGATTCAATTAAGTATCTAATAGGAACCATGATTGAAGTTCCTAGAGCTGCTCTTTTAGCAGATGAGATTGCAGAAGAAGCTGAGTTCTTTAGCTTTGGAACAAATGACCTAACTCAAATGGGTTTTGGATTCTCAAGGGATGACTCAGGCAACTTCTTAAACGACTATATTGAAAGAGGTATATTTTCAAAGAGTCCTTTTGAAGTCCTAGACCAAAAGGGAATTGGGAAACTTATGGAGATGACAGTTGACCTAGGAAGAAAGACAAATCCAAGTATAAAACTTGGAATCTGTGGAGAACATGGTGGAGAACCAAGCTCAGTAGAGTTTTGCCATAAAATTGGATTAGATTATGTTTCATGCTCCCCATTTAGGGTTCCAATAGCAAGACTTGCAGCCGCCCAAGCTGTTGTAAAAGAAAAGTTAAATATTCATATGGATAAGTAAAGTATAAGCCCCTCTTTTTAGGGGCTTTCTTTTTTTCGTGAATATAAGGGCCTTATCTGATATAATAAGCTTATATAAAAATAAAAACTAAATGAGGGAAATTTAATGAAAAATTGGCTACAAAAGTTCATGAGAGGGAGGTATGGGGTTGATAAATTATCGAATGCAATGATTCTCCTAGCCCTAGCCTTTATCTTAGCTAGCATACTATTAAAATACGAAATTTTAAACACCCTAGGATTTGTGATTATTTTACTTGCCTACTATAGGATATTTTCAAGGAATATTCAAAAGAGATATTTAGAAAATCAAAAATACTTACAAATATTTTCACCCATAAGGGGAAAAATTAACAAGCTGACAAACAAGGCAAAAAATTCAAAGGACTATAAGTATTTTAAATGTCCCCAATGTGGTAAAGAAATGAGGGTGCCAAAGAAAAAGGGGAAGGTAAATATAAAATGTCCTCAATGTGGAAATACTTTTACACGAAGAACTTAAATTAAATTTAAGGAGAGATAAAATGGATAAGATCATTGGCTTTATTGGTTGCGGCAATATGGGAAGGGCTATAATAAGTGGCTTATTAGACTCTAAAATAGTAGATAAATACCATATCCTAGGGTCAAGCAAAACCAAAAAAACACAGGAAGAGGTTGAAAGTAAATTTCAAATTCAAGTTTTTTTAGATAATAAGCTTGTGGCTAAAAAGGCTGATTATCTTATATTAGGCGTTAAGCCCCATATGCATAAAGATGTATTAGAAGAAATTTCTAATATTATTAAACCAAATCAAGTTGTAATAACAATAGGTGCTGGCATCTCTTTAGCTTACTTAAAAGAAAATATTCATAATACTAATAAGTTTGTAAAAGCCATGCCAAATACCCCAGCTAGTGTTGGACTTGGAATGACGGCCCTTAGCATTGGAGATGGGCTAGATGATGATGAAATTAAGGATATAGTAGAAATATTTACTAGCTTTGGCAAGGCTGAAATAGTTGATGAAGAATTGATGGATGCAGTTACTGCAGTAAGTGGGTCCTCCCCTGCCTATGCCTTTATGATGATTGAAGCTATGGCAGATGGGGCAGTTCTACAAGGAATGAAAAGAGACCAAGCTTATATATTTGCTGCCCAAGCTCTAATGGGGGCAGCAAAAATGGTCTTAGAAACAAAAATTCATCCAGGGGTCTTAAAAGATAAGGTATCTTCACCTGGAGGAACCACTATAGAAGCAGTTGCTAAACTTGAAGCAAGTGGATTTAGGTCTGCTATAATTGAAGCTATGAATGCTTGCGCAGAAAAAAGTAGAAAAATGACTAATTAAAATTGTTAATAAAAAGATCTTAAAAAAGATCTTTTTTTTTATTGACAGATTCTATATCCTAGTGTACTATATAACCATAACACTAGTACTAGTATTAATACTTGGAGGTGAAAGAATGGATTTTGATAATAGTCTACCCATTTATTTACAGATATTAAACTATATAAAAATAAAAATGGCTACAGGGGAGATTAAAGAAGGTCAAAAACTGCCTTCTGTTAGGGACCTTGCAGCTGAGTTAAAGGTTAATCCTAACACTGTTTCCAGGTCCTATAGCGAGTTGGAAAGAGAGGACTTGATATTTACCCAAAGGGGGATGGGGACCTTTGTAACTGAAGATATACAAAAACTTCAGAATCTAAAAATGAAGATGGCCCATAAGAGGATAAAGAAATTTGTACTAGAAATGAATAAACTAGACTTTACAAAGGAAGAAATTATTGGGGTTATAAAAGACTTAAAGATGGAGGAAGACTAATGGATAATATAATAGAATTAAAAGGCTTAAGCAAAAAATATGGGGGAAAAACTGCCTTAGATGGAATTGATTTAAACTTAAAAAAAGGGAAGATTATTGGCATATTAGGACCTAATGGAAGTGGCAAGACAACCCTTATTAAACTCCTTACAGGCTTATTACACCCAACTAGTGGAATGATTAAAATTGATGGGTATGACCCTTCAACTTACACTAAGTCGATAATATCATACCTTCCAGATAGGAATGCTCTTTATAACTGGATGAAGGTGGATGATGCAATAAAAATGTTTATGGATTTTTATGAAGATTTTGATGAGAAAAAAGCAAACTCCCTTTTAGAGTTTATGAAGTTAGATAGAAGTATGAAGGTTTCAGAATTGTCAAAGGGGATGAAGGAAAAATTAAACTTAAGCTTAGTCCTTGCAAGAAGGTCGAAAATTTACATTATGGATGAACCTATAGCTGGTGTAGATCCAGTTGCAAGAGACCAGATTTTAAAAGCTATCATAGATAATTATGAAGAAGATTCTACAATGATAATAACTACCCACCTAGTAAAAGATATGGAAAATATATTTGATGAAGTTGTTTTTATAGGAGAGGGTCAAGTTATATTACAAGGGGATGCAGAAACGCTTCGTGAAGATAAAAAAATCAACATTGATGATATTTATAAAGAAATTTTTGGATAGGAGGTTTGAAAATGTTAAAGTATGCAAAGTATGAAATACTTGGAACTTATAAGTTTATTTTAGGAGCCCTAGGCTTATTAGTAGTTGCATCAACTGCTATACAAATGTTTTTTAAGAATCAACTAAATTTTGAAAGAGGAAACTTTGGATCTTTTGAAATGCTAGAAATAATGCCCTTTATCATGCTAGCTGCAAGCCTTACCTTTATAGGGGTTTTTATAGCTGTAGCAGTTTACTTAATATCTTCATTTAGAAAGGAGCTATACGAAGACAGGGGCTACCTTACATTTGCTTTACCAATTACAGGGTCACAACTTTTGGGCTCTAAATTAATAACTGCCTTAATGTGGTCAAGTGCTATGGGACTCCTTGTCTTATTGTTCAATATGGTCCTTGCCCGCATTACTTTTGGATCGGAATGGTATAATATGATGATTTCTGCCCTTAGTCAAGCTGAAGGGCTAGGAAGAATAACAATATCCTACTCCCTCTTATCAATTATAGAGACTATGGCTACCCTTCTTTTAGTATATTTTACAATAACCTTCAGTAGGGTTAGTATAAAAAGTAAAAAAATAGGAGGCTTCTGGTTTGTTTTATTCTTAATTCTTTCTAGTTTCTTTTCATATATAGAAAATGCCTTGGCCAATGCCCTACCCCTATATTTAAATGTTTCTAAAATGAAATTTGTTTCTCAAAACAACTTAATTATTGACAATATAAATCCTCAAAGCTTTATGGAAGTAGCCAATACAGGGACTATATCAGTTTCAGGATTAGGTTTTCAAATTATTTTAATAGTTGCTTTGTTTTTAATAACATCCTACATGCTTGAGAAAAAAGTAGATTTAGTTTAAATTTTATGGAGCAAAAAATAAGCATATGATACAATAAAAGGACCAAAATGCAAATGGAGGTCCTTTTATGTCGAAAAAATTAATTTTTAGTATACTTTTAGTAGGTCTTGTCCTTGTAGGTTTTGTATTTTTTATGTTAAAGGCAGAAGAAAAAAATTTAGATAGTTTAAAAGTTGACTACCCAGACCTTCCTGATGAAGTTTATAATTTAAGAAGGGATGGTTTAAGGGTCTGGGCTCTTAGGTTTTTATTTACCTTTGGACTTCCCTTAATCTTTTTAACAAGTGGCTTATCTCAAAAAATAAGTATATTTGCCTCTAGAGGGAAAAACTTATTTTTATCAGGTGTAATTTTTAGCCTAATCTTTTTCTTTTTAATATTTTTAATAAACCTACCCCTTAATTATTACAGTTCTTTTTTCTTAAGGCATAAGTATGGTCTAAGCGACCAAAGTCTTATAAGGTGGCTGGAGTTAAATCTTAAAGGGTTTATTATAAATAATGGGGTTTTTAGTTTATTTATTTGGATTCCATATTATTTTATTCAAGAAAATCAAAATACTTGGTGGCTTAAGCTAGGCATCTTGGCCATACCCCTTGTAATTATTATGGTTTTTATCACCCCCCTTATAATTGATCCCTTTTTTAATAAGTACTCAAAACTTCCAAATGGAGAACTTAGGGATGATATAACAATACTCTTAGATAAGGCTAACATACCAGGTAGTGAAATATATGTAGTAGATAAGAGTAAGGATACCAATACTATGAATGCCTATATGACAGGGATTTATAAGAGCAAGAGAATTGTCTTATGGGATACAACTATAAATAATTTGGACAATAAAGAAATAACAAGTATAGTAGCCCATGAAATGGGTCACTACCTCAAACACCATATATGGAAAAGCATTTTAATAGGAATCCTTGGGACTTTTATTATCCTTTTTATTTTAAATAAGTCAGCTAATTGGGTCCTAGCTGAATCAAGAGGGGGATTTAACTTTAAGAACCTTTATAATTACGCCTCCCTACCCCTTTTAATACTACTTTTTAATTTGGTTAACTTTTTTGCAAATCCAATTGAAAATGGAATTTCAAGATACTTTGAAAGACAAGCTGACTCTTATGAAATTTCTATAACTAAAGATAGGGATTCAGCTGTTAGTGCCATGGAAAAGCTTTATAAAAAAAGTTTGGGCCTGCCTAGACCCTCAAAATTTTACAAGCTATGGTACCATTCCCATCCCCCTTTAGAAGAAAGAATAGATTTTTATATTAATGGAGAATTTGAAGATATAAAATAAGTGGAAGCTTTCGCTTCCACTTATTTATCTTTCTATAATAAAAGATACTGCTTCTTTTAACCTATCTTGGTCCTTGTCCCTTAAAATTACTGCATATTCACCCATTAACTTTGCAAATTCAGGTGGGCTTGGGGAATTATATACTATCATTTCCCTGTAAATTTCCCTAGCGTCATTTATAGTATGTCTTGGTGGGTTTGGGTTTATTTTTAAGCCAACAAAGCTAGAATAGTAGGGCTTTTCCTTTATTGGATAAAGTTCTCTGCCTGAAAGCATCCTAGCATATTGAAGATATATATCTGAATCTTGTGCAAAGTTTATAGCATCTAGGCACAGGCCTCCAGGTGGTCGAGCTTTTATATCTAGGAGTATTAAACTATCATCAGGAAGTTTAAAAAATTCTAGGTGAAAGAAAGTTCCCCTTAGCTTTAGGGCATCAAGTATCTTTTTACCTATTTCCATTAAATCATCTGGTACGTTTCTTTGTATATAAAAAATGCTGTCTAAATTTTCTATAATAGTTTCCATGTGGCCCTTAACATAGTGCATGGATGAAACTGAAACCAAGTTACCATCTTTATCAACTAACCCATCAAAGGTAACTATGGGGGCTTCAATAAATTCTTCCATTACAAAATCCATATCTGGCTTTTCTTTAAAAAAATCATCTAAGTCCTTTTCATTGTCTAACTTATAGGTATATTCTCCTCCTAAAGATTTTTCAGGTTTAGCACAAACAGGGTAAGAATTATCTTTTATAAAGGAATATGCATCATCAATTGACTTTATAAGCTTTCCCCTTGTAGTTTTAATATTATATGACTCTAAGAGGTTAATAACTCTTGATTTTGACTTTAATCCTAAGAGGTCTTTTGGTTTTATCCCATCTACATTAAAATCTTCCCTTAGCCTTGCGTCAAATTCCATACTATTTTCATCATGAGATTCAATAAAATCTATTTTCCCATATTTAAAGGTAAAAAAAGCACAAGCCCTTAACATTTGATCATAGTCGTGTACATTATCAACCTTGTAGTATTCAGTAAGGGCTGACCTTAGTTCTGGATCTAAAATATCATAAGGTTCTGACCCTATACCAAGTACCCTAATCCCTTCTTCATTTAACCTAAGGGCAAACTGCTTATAATTTGGGGGGAAATTAGGTGAAATAAATATATAATTCATAAGTACCTCCTTTTTACACAGGGTATTTTAAATTACTATATTCTATTATTACCCCCATTTTTGATTAATCATCTTTATTTTTCAATAGCATGGACTATTAATCTTCCATTTCCAACTTCATAAGAACATGTCGCCAAAGTAAGAAGGAGCTTAGAAGGATCTAGGTTTACATTAAATTCATGTAAGGATAATTCTTCTAACTTTACCAAGTAGTCTTTGTAGTCCTTATCTTCTTCAAAGTTTAACTTTAACTCATAATCGCTTGCAGAATCAATATAAACTGAGAATATTTCAAAATCCTTTTTATTATAAAGACCCTTAAACCCTATTAAATTATTTTCTTTAGCAAAAGTTTCGTCCTTATAATTATGAAGATCAGCAAACATTTTTCCTGTCCAAGTGTAGTGGCCATAGATTACAGTATGTTTATCATTGTAGTTACCTAGGTTCCTATAATCCATAAATATAGCCCCAAGCTCACTTTCCTTTCTTAAAAAATCCTTATCTAAATAATAATAATTATCAATTCCCCTTACCACAGGATAGCTTATATTTGTATTTTCAATCTCCAACCAACCTTGGTAGTCTTGATTTATATCTATCCATTTCTTTTCTTCATTTTCTATAGGGATATAATATAAAGGGTCTTTATCTTCTAGGGTATCTTTATTTTCATTTTCAATTTCTGTTCTTATAGAAATACTATCTATTCTCTTTGAATCCATATCTCTTTTATATAGCTTATAAGA
>CAZSLV010000014.1:0-26726 GCA_964607545.1 uncultured Gudongella sp.
GACCCATCACAAAATAATACCCGAGGAATTTACACACTAAATTGGACTTGACTTATGAGAAAAAAAGAAATTTATATCACATTATTCGTTTTTATATTAGGCTCTATCAGTTTATATCTATTTTCTGTATTAGATATTCAATTGCAAGAGTACGCAAAAAAGGTTATGGTTTAAAGAATACAACTTTTTTAGGACCTTAGAAGTTTTTCTATTAATTTTTTTGGAATACTTTTATCTGAAAAAGTGTTGGTAAATCAAAAAAATAATTAGAGTTCCAGAGTTATGTGCTATATTAAAAGGAGATCCTTATAAAATATATTTTAAAATTATTGTAGATTGCACTAATTTACTGAAGGGAGAGTACTATGGTTTGTCAGGATTGTGGGTTTTTTTGCTATGATGGTCTATAGTATTTGCATTAGCTTTTTATATTATACTCTTAGGTAAACCAAGAGTATTCTTATAACTTCTGTGTTTGAAAGAATTAAAATTAAATATAAACCAGTGTAGTGAATTAGAGTTAAATATCTTAATATTGAGATAAAATAGACATTAGGTTAGTGAATATTAGTAGTTTTAAGCGAAGTGATAATTTCTTATCGTAGGGTGAGACGACTCTGTCTCACCGCTTAGCTGACAACAAATCGGCCAGACAGAGTCGTCTGGCCCTACAACTAGTGTTACCCATCATTAGTATTATGCGACACAAATAAATCTAAAGAGCTATGAAGATAAAGTCCATGGCTCTTTTTAAAGTTCAAATAATTTTAAAATTGGTACATATAATCATTTTATATAGTGGTTTCATATCCTGTTTTTCAGGGTATAATAGAACTTAGGCAATAGTTAGGGAGGATAAGATGATTACAAAATGGATGTTAGGTTTGCTACTTAAGGGAAATAAAGATTACACGAATGAAGAAACCAGATTAAAAATTGGATATTTTGCTAGCATAGTTGGCGTTATTTTAAATATAATATTAGCAGTTTCTAAAGTTATAATAGGGACACTGATATCTTCTATAGGGGTTGTGGCTGATGGTGTCAATAACTTTGCAGATACTGCTTCATCAATAATAACCCTAGTTGGTTTTAAGTTATCTAGTAAACCTGCAGATAAAAACCACCCCTATGGACATGGGCGGATCGAGTATATTGCTGCTTTAATGGTTGCCTTTATGGTCATACTTGTAGGCCTTCAATTTGTTATGTCATCAATTGAAAGGATAAAAAGCCCCAAAGAAGTCCTCTTTGAACCTGTACCCTTTATTATTTTAATAATTTCAATTATTGTTAAGATTTGGCTAAGTTTTTTTAATAAAAAGCTTGGGGATAAAATTAATTCAGGAGGTCTAAAGGCCACAGCCACAGATGCATTGGGAGATGTCTTAATAACTAGTGTTGTTGTTATTTCAATAGTAGGTTCCCAATTTACAAGTTTTCCTATAGATGGCTTTATTGGGCTATTGGTTTCAGGATTTATAATTTATGCTGGTCTTAGTCTTGTAAAAGATACTATAAGTCCCTTAATTGGAGAAGCACCCTCAAAAGAGTTAATAGATGGAATATACAATGATATATTAGAATATGAGTATGTAAGTGGTGCCCATGACTTGTTTATACATTTTTATGGGGCTAATAGGACAATGGCAACTATAGATGTAGAAGTTCCAGGAGACTTAAATGTAGTTACAGTTCATGATATAATTGATAGGGCTGAGAGGGAAATTGGTAAAAAATATGGGATAACCCTAGTAATACACATGGACCCTCTAGCTAAAGAAACTAAAGAAGTATTTGAACTAAGAAAAAAAGTTAAAAAAATAGTAAAAGCAGATTCTAGAGTCCAATCTATACATGACTTTTTAGTTTTAGATGGTAATGATAAAAACATAGTAGAATTTCATGCTCTTATTGATTATGAGAAGAATATAAAGCAAATGGGTATCAATGATTTAAGGAAGCAACTTGAAAAAAAAGTAGAAGCAGAAATAGATAATATAGAATGCAGAATTATAATTGACATAAACCACTAAACTAAGGAGAGAACACATGGACTATAAAGAACAAATCAAAGTATTAGAAGACTACATCCGACAAGGTGAAAAAGAAATAGAAAATTTTAAATTAGGAATGGAAATTGAGCACTTTATATTGGATAAAGAAAGCCTAAAGACCATTTCATACTATGGTGAAAATGGGGTTGAAACCACCCTTAAAGAAATGGAAGAGATGGGTTGGAAGGGCAGCTATGAAGGAGAATACTTACTTGGACTAGAAAAGGGTGATTTAAATGTTACCCTAGAACCCGGAAGTCAATTTGAATTAAGCATTAATGCCAAAAGCAAAATAAAAGACTTAGAAACTCTTTACCTTCAGTTTTTAGATGAAGTATTACCTATTTTAGAGAGTAAAGGTCAAGTCTTAGCAAGTTTAGGCTACCATCCCCTCACACAAATTGATGAAATTAAGCTATTACCAAAGAAAAGATATGATATTATGTTTAACCATTTTAAGGATAAGGGGTCCCATGCCCATAATATGATGAAGGGAACGGGAGCCCTTCAGGTAGCAATTGACTACTCGAGTGAAGAGAATTACCACAAGAAATTTAGGAGTATAAATGCCTTATCACCTGTTTTCTACGCCTTGTTTGAAAATGCCTTATTCTTTGAAAAAGAACCTTGTTCTACCCACAACCTAAGGTCCTATGTATGGTTAAATTGTGATGATGACAGGGCTGGTACAGTAGAGGGTTCCCTAGATGAAGAATTCGGATACAAGGACTACGCCAAGTATATTTTAGAAAGACCTCCCATATTTACAATTAGAGACAATAAGATTATTGAAACGCATGATAAAAAAGTAAAAGAAATTTTAGAACCAAGTCTTACAAGTAAGGAAGAAATAGATCACTTAATGTCTATGTTTTTTCCTGATGTGAGGACAAAAAAATACATTGAAATTAGAATGATGGACTCAGTTCCCTACCCACTTAACTTTTCAGTAGTAGCCCTTATTAAAGGTGTATTTTATAATGAAGAAAATTTAGAAACCCTATATAACTTTATAGAAAAGATAAGTTATGAGGATGTTTATAAAGCTAAGATTGACATGTTAACCCATGGACTAGAAACAAAATTTGCTGACAAAAGTATTTTAGAAATAGGCAAGTGGTTGCTTGAACTTGCAGAAAGCGGTCTAGAGGATGAAGAAGTTGAATATCTTAAACCCCTTAAAGACTTATTAGATAAGGGCTTAAACCCTTATTTATACACCAAAGAGCAATATAAAACAGGGGATAGGAAAAAGGCAATTGAATGGGCTATCATAAGGAGAAGATAAAATGGATGCTATAAAAATTAACAAAGAATATATTGAAATGGTATTAAACAATCAAGACTTATATATAGATGATTATAAAAATACAATTGAAAAAGTAGCAAACTCAACTGCAATCTATAAGGGTAAGCCAGTCCCCTTCTTATATAACCCAATGTTTTTTACTCCAGAGGATGAGGAAAACTTTGATAATATAGGCAAGATGATGATTCAAATAGGAGATAAGGTTTTTGATAAATTTGCAAGTGATTTAAATTATCGTAAAAAATTCAAGTATCCAGATTATATCATAGACCTTATGATGCTCCCAAATTCATATGATATAAATGTTCCCATAGGTAGGTTTGATGTTTTTTATAAGGATAAGGATAACTTTAAATTTTGTGAAATAAATACAGATGGTTCATCTGCCATGAATGAGGATAACACTGTGGGGAGGATCATTTTAGAAAGCAAGGCTTTAAAAGACTTTTCTAAAAGGTATAGCTTGAAAAATAGGGACCTAATAAATAGCTGGGTTGAAAAAAGTATTGAAATCTTTAACAAGTGGGACCCCATAAACAAAAGGCCAAATGTTGCTATAGTTGATTTTAAGGAAAGTGGGACCCCATATGAATTTTTAGAGTTTAAAAAAGCATATGAAAATGCAGGCTATAATTGTATTATTGCAGACCCAAGAGATTTAATTTATAGGGATGGAAACTTGTACTTTGAAGAATATAAGATAGATTTAGTTTATAGGAGGATAGTGACATTTGAACTAATAGAAAAAAAAGATGAAATTGGTGAGTTTTTAAAGGCATACAGGGAAAACGCCATGTGTATTATTGGTAGTTTAAGATCTCAACTAATCCACAATAAAATATTTTTTGAGATATTACATGATAAAGAAACCCTAGCCTTCTTATCAGAAGAAGAAAAAAAGTATATATTAAACCACATCCCCTATACAGGTAAGTTTGAAGGTAGTGAGGAAGACTTTAATAAAGTGCTTTTAAATAAGGATAAATATGTATTAAAGCCTCATGATAAGAATGGGTCCCAAGGGGTCTTTGTTGGTAGAGATTTATCTGATAAGGTGTGGAAAGAAAAGTTAAGCAAAGTGTTTAACACAGACTATATTTACCAAGACTTTATAGAACCTTTTAAAAGAGACTTTATAGTCTATAAAGATGGGGCATTTAAAAGAGAGACCTTTGGTTCTATAGTAGGGATTTTTATGTACAAGGAAGAATACCAAGGCTTATATACTAGAATTGGAAAAGAAAATATTATATCTGGCCTTACGAGTTATTACACAGTACCAAATATAATAGTTTCTTAATCCCCTTCAATCCGATTCCTAATATTCATCATTTGCATATCTGTCTGTGCTATAGTTTCTGCGCACAAACTTAATTCATCTTCTATAGCTTTAGAATGGTCCAGGTCTTTTTTATACTTTAACTGGTGCTCTAAGCTTGCCCAAAAGTCCATTGCTACAGTGCGGATTTGAATTTCAACTCTTACTAATTGCTTTTTATCTGAAAAAAATACAGGAACCTCAAGTATCAAATGGTAGCTCCTATATCCATTTGGCTTGGGGTTTTTTATATAGTCCTTTGCCTTAATCAAAACTATGTCATCTTGCTTAATTAACATATCAGAAATTTTATAAACATCATCTATAAAAGAACATACTACCCTTATTCCAGCTACATCATCAAGGTTTTCTATAACTGATTCAACACTAACTTCTTTTCCAAGGGATTGCAACTTATTAACTATGCTTAAGGGTTTTTTAACCCTAGATTTAATAAATTGAATAGGGTTTTTTCTATTGCCCAAAGACAACTCATCATTAAGTATATCAAGCTTAGTGGTGATTTCCTTAATTGCTGAATTATATATCATCATAAGTTCTCTAAAATTTATAATTTGTTCAAAAAACTCCTCTGGGACTTGGGGTAGGGCTGCTTGCATTAAAACCTTGTTTTTATAGTCATTGTTATCCATTTAATTCACCTCTTCTATTATTTTACTATCTGAATCTACTTCTTTTTCTTTGTAGTATATTGTCCTAGATATTACAAAACTATTCTTTCTTAAAAATTCCCTATTTAAAAATTCAAAATAAGCTCCAGGGGAAATCAAACCATTGATATTGACCAAATCTATACCAGATTGGCCGACTATGGAATCAGCTAAAAGCACACAATTAGTATTCATAACAAAGTAAGTCTTAAAGGGACCTTTTAAAAACTTATAAAAACGAGCCTTTAAATTTACATAAACTATTGATGCATAGTCTGTATAGGGCTCTTTTGGAATTATACCAAGTTTTTCATCTAATTTACTCCTTGGCTCCCATTCGTACAGGTTTTTTTCAATATCTTTTATTTTTTCTCTTACCCTTTTTTCTTGTTCTGGTGTAAGTTTAAGACCAAAACCAAACAAGGTCTTATCTAGGTGGTTTTGAGAAAAATCTATATACTTTTCTTTATCATCTATTTGCATTAAAACACCATCAGATATTAGTCCCTTTAGCTTATATGTTTTGTCATCATAGCTCCCATAGGTCATAACTCTACCATCAAAGTAAATATCCACATGGCCAAAAGCAGAAATCCCTTTTTCTCCAACATGAATCAAGACTTCCAAATTAAAAGGAGTATTTTCTTTTATAGCTACCAAGTCATCTTCATTTAAACTTTCAGTTTCAAAAGCCTTGTTTATTTTCATAAGAATACCATGGGGTATAAAGGCTAGCATAAAGATTGGCAAACTAACCCTAAATTTTCTTTTAAAAGAATTCTTAGTATCCCTTGCTAGGGCCTCTGAAAGGCCATCTATAATAAATGAAATTCCATAAAAAACAAAGAAGATTCCTATAACATTTGATATTGTATAAAAGGAACTTAAGGGGTGGATAATTATAATTAATCCAAAAAACATTAAAACACTTGCTTCTAATAAGAGAAATGCTCTCTTTTTAACCTTGTTTTTCTTGTATTGATAATATATTAAAAGTCTAATTATACCGCTAAAAAGTCCATAGAGGCCAAATAATATTGGTAGTATTGAAACAACAAGCCTAGGATAAAAATATATAAGTCCTGCCATTATAATATTTATAAGAAACCCAAACAGCCTAGATAGAGAAGTAAGTCTTTTAATCCCCCAAGGTTTAAATCCAATAAGCTGAAACAAGGCTAAGATAATAAAAGCAATTGTTGTCAAGTTCAACAAGCTTTTTACAGCAAAAATCAAGCTTCCTTTTTGAGTCAAAAATAAAAAAGCTAGACCCAAGTAAAGAAAACCTGAAAGAATAATAGAATAACCATCTATAGTCTTTATTTTCAACTCTCTTATATTCATTTTTATTTACCAATCTTAGCCTTGTATTTTAAATTTATTATACCATAACTAAAATATTTTAAAGCCCTTAGACTTTATTAATAATTATGTATTCCTCTTATTTCTAATACTTGTAAATTAAAAACTAGGGTGTTAGTATGATATAAAAGAATGAATTTTAAAGGAGCTATTATGGGAAAAAGGAAAATAGCAATATTAATTTTGTCGTTTATACTTGTATCCATCTTTGTAATTATGGTAGATACTAGTATTAGGTATAATATTGGAATTTATGAATACTACAACTACAATAAGCCTTTTAGTGAAATAGAAAGCGAATTAATTAGAGAAAAACCTCTTATTGTTGGGGTATATAATGATCCACCTCTTACATATACAAATGAATATAATAACTATAATACTGGTATTGTCATTGATTATTTATCCCAATTAGCAATTGAAACAAGAAGCAATATGCTTTTAAAAGTTGGGTCGGAGGATTCTTTAAAAGAGTCTTTAACTAATGATGAAATAGATATTAGAGTTACAGATGACACAAAAGAAAATGACAATAGCATTATAACAAGTCAACCTTTATGCATAGTTAAGTCAAAAATATTAGTTAAGAACAATTCTCAAGTAAAAACGATTGGAGACCTAAAAGGACAAACAATCGTTACATTAGCTAAGGATAATAAAGATGGTAAAATTTCAAACTTTCTCCAGAACTTTGAAATAGAGACTATGGAAGTAGATAATATTTATCAGTGTTTTGCATTACTAGATAAGGATAATGTTGCAGGATTTGCAGGAGATGATATGGAAGCAACTCATTTTTTAAATGTTACTAATAGAAGTACTAAATTTAGGTTTTTAGATCCAGTAATTTATGAAAGAAAAATAAGCTTAAGTGTAAACAAAGAAGATACAAACTTACTTAGAGTATTAAACAAGGGGATATTAGAGCTAAAGAAGAAAAACCTTATAGCACAAACACAATATAAATGGCTGGGAGACTTTAAGACTGATGCTATTGATATAAAGTCTATAGAACTAGCATATAGAATTTCAATGGGAGCAATACTTCTAATAGGATTTTTCTTAAGTTGGAACTATGTAATAACGCAAAGAGTAAATACAAGAACAAGAGAACTTTCTGAAAGTAAGGAAGAACTTCGATTAATAATAGATACTATGCAAAGCGGCATTATGGTAATACAAGATCAATTTACCATTATAGGGTGTAATAATTCAATCATAAGGATGACTAATACATACAGAGAAAATTTGATAGGCTATGATTATAATAATATAAAAGAATTAGAGCCATTTATTAATGAAAACAATATAAATAAAATAGTGAATATAGATAATGAATATTATTATATTACTCAACAAAAAATAACGAAGAATAAAAGGATGCTTGTAGTTGAAGATTATACTCAAAAACACTTAGATGAAAAAAAGGCAAGGCAAGAAACTAAGATGATAGCAGTTGGACAATTATCTGCTGGATTAGCTCATGAAATAAGGAATCCACTAGGTTTAATAAAAAGTTACTCTTACATATTAGAAAATCATAAGCTAAATGATATTTGTAACCATGCAGTCTCTGTTATAAATGATTCAGTAAATAGAATAAATAACTTGATAGAGAATTTACTAAGATTTTCAAAATTATCAAATGATGAAATCAAACTAGTAAATATAGAAAAATTCTTATATTCAATCGTTGAGTTAGAAAAGAACAATTTAGATCAAAAGGAAGTAAAACTAGTAATAAATTATGAAGGGGATAAAAATACAGAAGTTTTAATTAATGAAGATGTTTTGAGAATGGTAGTGTTGAATTTGATTAACAATAGTGTTGATTCCTTCCAAGGACTTAATAATCCTAATAAGATTATTAACTTAAGCGTAAAAGTAGTCGGTGAAAACTTGAAAGTGAAAATATCTGATAACGGAAGTGGAATAGAACCATCGATAATAGAAAATATATTCGATCCTTTTTATTCAACTAAAGAGAAAGGCACAGGCTTAGGCTTGTATATACTAAGTACAGAAATAAATAACAATAATGGCAAAATTACAGTAGAAAGCAGTGAAAAAAGTGGTACTAGTTTTCACGTAGAGTTACCAATAAAAAGGAGACTAATATGAAGGAAAGAAAAGGGTACAAACTACTTATAGTAGATGATGAAATAGAGTATCAAAAAGTTTTATCATTAATCTTATCAGATCTTGGATATACGGTAACAACTTGTTCTAATGGAAGTGAGGCCTTAGAACACCTTGAAATGAAAGCAATAGATTTGGTCATTACTGACTTAAAAATGCCTGTGATGGATGGGGTAGAATTGATAAAGAGAATCAAAGAAAGGCATGACTTTATTGATGTCATAGTTATGACTGCATTTGGGAGTATAGAAACAGCTGTGGATTCAATAAAATACGGAGCTATAGATTATTTTGTAAAAAGTAGTGATATGAAAGAGCTGGTTATGAAAATAGATCGACTAGCAAAACTAAATAGACTAGAGCGTAAAAGCAATTTTTATTCTAAAAATCAAAATCAAGAAGAGTTGTTCATAGAAACTAAAAATGAAGAGTATCTGAATCTATTAGATATGTGTAGGCGGGCAGCTGATACCGGTATAAATATTCTCTTGTTAGGTGAATCTGGAGTAGGAAAGGAAGTTATTGCTAATTATATTCACCGTCTTAGCAAGAGAAGGCAGGAACCATTTGTACCAATTAATTGCCAAGTATTCCCAGAAGGGGTAATAGAATCTGAATTATTTGGTCATGAAAAGGGATCCTTTACCGGGGCTAGTGAAGCTAGGATAGGAAAGTTTGAACATGCTAATATGGGAACCTTATTTTTAGATGAAATAGGTGACTTGCCAATAGAAACTCAAGGTAAACTTTTAAGGGCTATTGAAAGTAAGAAAATCGAGAGATTAGGAAGTAACAAGGCTATAGATCTAGATGTGAGATTTATTTCAGCTACTAACAAAGACATAGCTAGGAAAATTGAAGATGGAAAATTCCGCGAAGACTTATTGTATAGAATAAATACCTTGACTCTAGTAATACCTCCCCTTAGAGATAGAAGAGAAGATATACCTGCTTTGATTAAGTTCTTTATTAGAAAAATAGAAATGGATCAAAAAAAGAAAATACAAAAAGTAGACGATGAAGTTATGGAATTTCTGTTGAGGTATGATTATCCTGGCAACATAAGGGAACTTAAAAACATTATTGAAAGAATGATTGCTTTAAGTAAAGATGGATTTATAGCTAAGGATGATATATTAATGCAGATAGATTGTAAGAAAGAAAACGAAGATGTCATTATAAACTACAAACAAACTTTAAAAGATGCTCGATCAGAGTTTGAACGTGATTTTATATCAAATTCTTTAAAATTAAATGACCTAAATGTTACCAAAACAGCTACTAAGTTAGGAATTTCTACACGGCAACTATGGAATAAAATAAGTCAATATAACATAGAGTTAGGAAAACAGTGAAAAAAATTTCAGCATTAAATGCGATAGAGCGTGAATTAATCTTCACGCTTTATTATTTTGTGAGTTTACTTTAAAGTAAAACCTTAATATTACTAGTATTCATAAAAATAAGCGTTGTGAAAAACTTGGCATAAAACTTGCTATATATATTATTGAAACATTAGTTATCTTAATACAAATTTGAAAGGAATGAAAAAAATGAAAAAAACAAAGATTTTAGGAATTGTTTTAGCTTTAGTTCTGATGCTTTCATTATTAGCTGGTTGTTCATCTAATGATGCGAAGGCACCTGCGGATGGTCCAATTGTAATAAAAATTGGACACACAGATTCATCACAAAGATCTACACATATTTGGAGTGAAGCACTAGGCGAGTACTTAGAAGAAAATGCACCGGGTAAGTTTAAAGTAGAAGTATATTCAGATGGTTCGTTGGGAGATACTCCTGACTTAGTATCTGGAATCAAAGTGGGTACAGTTACTATGATGTTTGACTTATCATCTGTAATAACCGCAGCTACTGGACCAGATTCAACTTGTATTGATTTACCATACCTATACCCATCTTTTGAAGATTGGGAAAAAGGTACTTTTGAAAACGGAGGGTTAGAATTATTTAATGAAACAATAGCAGATGCAGGTTATTATGCTATAGATATGTACTATAACGGAATTAGACAAGTTATAAGTAGAGATAAAATTTATAAGACACAAGATGACTTCAAGGGACAAAAAATCCGTATTGCTCAAAATGATTTAAATATTGAAATCTGGAAAGCAATGGGAGCAAATCCAACACCTATGGCATGGGGAGAAGTTGTAACATCTCTTTCTCAAGGTCAAATTAATGCATTAGATCATTCCTTGGGGGTATTTAATGACTTTAGTTTACATGAAATAGCACCACATGTAACCTTGACAAATCATGCAAGCTCACCTTTCCCAATAATATGTTCAAAGGATTGGATTGAGTCTTTAGACCCAGCTGATAGAGAAGTTTTAGAAGCTGGAGTTAAAGAAGTTGCAGCAAAGCAAAGAACTGAAGAGTATGCTAAAGAAAAAGGCTATATTGAAAGATTTAAAGAAGAGGGTGCAGAAGTTTATGAACTTACACCGGATGAAATAAAAGCATTCCAAGATGCTGTTCAACCAGTTTATGACTACCAAAAAGAAATAGTTGGAGAAGAAATGTTAGAAAGATGGTTAGCTACCCGTCCATAAAGCTATTACTTAAATAACCCCTTGTTAATATTATTCAGGGATGGTTCCAATACATCCCTGAATAATAATTTAACATAAATCTGTATCAATAGGAAAGGAGGTTAACATTACTTTCTTAGAGGATGTAATGGTATTAAATGAAAACAAAAATTTTAAAAACTTTAAATAAGATAGAAGACACAGCACTTATAGCTATGTTTGTTGCAATGGTTGGAATAATATTCTTTCAAGTTATTATGAGGTATGTATTTAACAACTCATCTTCCTGGTCAGAAGAATTAGGTAAATTTTTATTTGTATGGTTATCTTGGATAGGGATTAGTATAGGACATAGAAGAAAAGAACATATAAAGATTACTATATTAGTTGATAAACTCCCACATAAATTAAAAATGATAAGTGAAGCACTATCTGAAATAATTCTAATAGTTATTTGTAGTGTTACTTTGTATTATGGAATAATTATGATTGGCATCCAAAGAACAGTGCCTTATGCAGGAATTAAAATAAGTACAGCATGGGGTTATTTATCATTGGTATTAGGATGTGGGATATTTATACTAAGAGCTTTGGTATATTTAGTAGAGGCTATAAAATCAATTAACAATAAGGAAACTTTAACAGATAGGGGGAGTCTATAATGGCAGTTGGCAGTTTATTTATAGTATTATTTTTATTGCTTTTAATAGGCGTACCCGTTGGTTTTGCTATAGGTGGAGCAACCATGTTTTCAATGGTTGTATTTTCTGATTTAAATATGGCTATTAATGCACAGTATGCTTATAGTGGTATATTTTCATTTACAGTTATGGCTATACCTTTTTTCATGCTAGCAGGTCTAATAATGTCAACAGGAGGAATAGCTAGAAAAATTGTAAACTTTGCGTCTACTTTAATAAGTTTTGTAAATGGTGCAATAGCTAGTGTCACCATAATTGCATGTATGTTTTTTGGGGCTTTATCTGGATCAGGGATGGCAACAACATCAGCAATAGGTGGGATGATGATACCTGAAATGAAGAAAAAAGGTTATGATCCTGCTTATGCAGCAACTGTAGTTTGTTTTGGTGGCATTGTTGGGCCAATAATTCCTCCAAGCTTATCATTTGTTTTGTATGGTGCCTCAACGGGGGTATCAATACCTCAGTTATTTTTAGCAGGTATATTACCAGGTATATTATTAGGGATATTATTTTTGCTTGCAAATATTATCATATGTACAATTAAGGGTGTAGATTTAAAAGCAGCGAAAAGAAGAGAAGATGATGAAGTTGTACCTGTTAGAGAAGCTATGAAATACAGATTTTCAGAAATATGGAAGAGTTTAAAAGATGGTTTTTGGGCTTTATTATCTCCAGTTATTATTTTAGGAGGGATTTACTCTGGTATCTTTACACCTACTGAGGCAGCTTGTATATCAGTTGTTTACTCGATTATAATAAGCCTCTTTGTCTATAAGGACTTAACCTTAGTAGGTTTAAAAGAAGTATTTCTCGATACAGCTGTTTTAAATGGAATAACATCATTCTTGTTGGGTTATTCAACAGTGTTCTCAACATTTATGACTTATGAAAGAGTTCCTCAAATGATTACAGAATTCTTAACTAATGTATCTACTAACCCCCTAGTTGTGCTCTTATTTATTAACCTGATATTACTTGCAGTTGGACTATTTTTAGATACAGTCCCAGCAATTATAGTTATAGCACCAATATTAATGCCTACAATTAAAGCATTAGCCATTAACCCAATCCACTTTGGTGTGGTTATGGCAGTTAACTTAGCGATAGGACTATGTACCCCTCCTTATGGATGTAACTTGTTTGTTGGTGCAGCTGTTGCAAAAATTAAAATGGAAAGCATGTTTGTTTATATATTGCCATTTTTCATAGTAGCCTTAATTGGTTTAGCTATAATAACTTATGTACCGTGGCTATCCTTAGTATTTATAAACTAGTACATAGTATAAAAAATGACCTTCTAGGTCATTTTTTAATTTTACTTGTTAAGACTTCCCTCTTTATATAGAATAAGAGTAAGCAAGGAATTTAAATAAAAAAACTAAGGGGATTTATATGACTTATTTTAGGGTAGATTATAAAAATGCAAAAAAGTTTTGTGAAGAATCTTTTATAAGGGTTGGGTTTTCAGAAGAAGAAAGTCAGATAATTTCTGATGTAATCTTGTTATCAGACTTATATGGTATAGAAAGTCATGGTTTGCAAAGATTAAAAATGTATCAAGACAATATTAAAAGCGGTTTAGTTAAGGTAGATAAGAAAGCAGATGTAGTATTTGAAACACCAGTTTCAGGAGTTTTAGATGCAAACTTTTCTATTGGGCATTTAGCCTCCCACCAAGGAATGTCCCTAGCTATAAAAAAAGCTAAAACAACTGGGGTTGGCATTGTAACGGTTAGAAATTCAAACCACTTTGGAATAGCAGGTTATTATTCAAAGTTGGCTTGTGATGAGGGTTTCTTAGGCTTAGCCTTTACTAATAGCGAAGCCTTGATGGTTCCTACCTTTGGAATACTCCCTATGCTTGGGTCTAATCCAATTGCTTGTGCTATGCCAGCTGACCCTTATGATTTTTTCTTTGATGCATCAACTACAGTTGTAACAAGGGGAAAATTAGAGGTTTATAAAAAGTTAGGAAAGCCCTTACCTAAGGGGTGGGCTATTGACCAAGATGGCAATATTAGTTCAGATGCAAGCGAGATTATTGACAACATAAAAGAAGGAAAGGGTGGTGGAATTTTACCGCTTGGTGGAGATAATGAAAACCTGGGTGGCCACAAGGGTTATGGGTATGGTGTCTTAACTGAAATTTTTTCTTCTATAATATCCTTAGGTATGACAAGTAATCAATGTCTAAAAGGTGATGTCGATGGATGCTGCCACGGCTTTATAGCTATTGATCCAAATATATTTGGAGATAGCAAATTAATTAAAGACCACCTTTCTAACTTTTTACAAGAGTTAAGAGATAGTCCAAAAGCCCAGGGCCAAGATAGGATTTATACCCATGGTGAAAAGGAAATTATAGCAATGAAAGATAGGCTAGATAATGGGATTAGGATAAATGAAAAGACTATGAATGAATTATATGATTTAGCTAGTAATTTAAATATTGATATAAGAGCTTACTTTAAGGAAAGACTGGAATAAAAAAAGACCCCAAGGGTCTTTTTTAAAAGCTCTTAATGATCGTGGTCTTCACATAAGGAACCTGAAGCATTGAGAGTGTCATTTACGAAGTCTTTTGCCACATTTTCAATTGGACCAGATGCACCACAAATTACCTTAATTCCATTGTCGTTAAAAATATTAGCTGCACTTTGCCCCATACCACCTGCAATTATTGTGTTTACACCCTTTTCATGTAGAAAGTTTGGCAAAAAGCCAGGCTTATGTCCTGGATTTGGAATGGTTTCCCAACCCTTAATCTCATTGTTTTCTACCTCGAAGCACTCAAAGGCCTCACAATGGCCAAAGTGACCAGCCACTTGTTTTTTATCTGATGCTATTGCTACCTTCATATTTTTTCCTCCCCGTATAGTAAATTTATTATATTCTCATATATACCCTTAATTGCTTCTTTTGACTTACCTTCCTTATCAACTAGGGTAAGTCCATCGTTAACCAAACTTACCGCAGCCTTATCAAAAGGAATTTTTCCTACAAAATCTAGCTTCTTATCCTGGCAAAATTTTTCTATTTTATCAGAATTTTCCTTGTGCAAGTCATATTTATTTATACAAACTACTACTTTTGCAGGGAAGCCTCTAGAAGTTTGAACTATCCGCTCCATATCAGAAAAGCCTGAAAGGGTAGGTTCTGTAACTAGTAAAACTATATCCACCCCACTTATTGAAGCTATAACAGGACACCCAATACCAGGAGACCCATCTATAATAGCGAGGGAGGCATCTGTATTTTTGATTAAGTCTTTTTTTACTTGAGTAACTAAAAGACCAGAGTTACCACTGCCCATTAAGAGCTCTGCTGTTGAAAATACTGTATCATTTTTATACAAGCTTAAATTACCAGTAATTCTTCCTTTCATATCGATAGCATCTGTTGGGCAAACCAAGGTGCAAACAGCACAACCCTCGCATGCATAATAGTCTACAGAGTAGCCTCCATTAACCTTTATTGCATCAAACCTACAATTTTGCCTACATAAATCGCAAGATATACACTTATCTTGGTTTATCCTTGCAACATCTAGGCCATAAAAGTCAGTTTTTTTAGCTTCTTTTGTTTGTTCCATGACCAAATGCAAGTTAGGGGCATCCACATCGCAATCAGCAAAGGCTCTTGCTGATGAAATCTTAATTAAGGAGCTAGCAAGTGTAGTCTTACCAGTCCCACCTTTTCCACTAAGTATTAGGACTTGCTTCATGCTTAACCTCCTTAAGTACCTTATCCAATAAATCTTTAAAGACTGCTTTAAAATTTTCGTCATATTCAACTACTAGCTTACCCTCAGCATTAAGCTTGCCAAGTTCCTTATTAAAAGGTATATCAGTTAAAATTTTTATGTTATTTTCAATACAATAAGCCTTTGAAGGATTGTCGTCTCCAAGTGACTTATTTAAGACTACAGCGTGGGGCTTTTTAAACATTTTTACTAATTCATGAACCATTTTTAAATTATGGGACCCAAATATAGAAGGTTCAGCAACTAATATACAATAATCTGCATCCTTTATTGAATCCATGACCACGCAGGCACTTCCTGGAGGGGCATCTATTATAACTAAGGGATCACCTTCTCCTACCTTATCAAGTAAGCTCCCTATAATTGCCGTTCCAGATTCTTCTCCTGGTAGGAGTCTACCTGTATAAACCTTAGTGTTTTTATAAACTCTAGATTCTACTTGGCCTATTTCTCTTTCTATCTCATATATAGCATCTTGTGGACAAACAAGCTTACAACCGCCACAAGAGTGGCAAATTTTATCAAAAACTATAACTTGCTTTTGAACAAAAGCAAGTGCATTAAACCTACAAAATTCTACACATTTTTTACACCCATCGCAAAGAGTATTATCTACTCTTGGTATGGGAAGACTTACCTTTGATGTGGAAAGAAGGGGCCCATTTAAGAAAAGATGGCCATTGGGCTCCTCCACATCGCAATCTAAATAAATGGAAGAATCTGAGCTTCTTGCTAGGTTGGTTGCTACAAAGGTCTTACCAGTTCCTCCCTTACCACTAAGAATAGCTATCTTCATTAGTCTTTGTGGTAACCTTCATGAATATTATTAAGTTGCTCTAACTTACCATCCTTAAGTAAAAGCACATTGTCCATAAGTGAGCCTTCTTTAGATTCATACATTTTCATATTTGCAGCCTTAATAACCATTGCAGCATTTTCACCTAATTGAGGTGTAATAATAAGATCAGCCTTTTCTTCTACTACAAGAGATGCAGCCTTTACCCCTGCTCCACCTTGAGCTGTAGCAGCTTCATTTACTATAAACTTACCCTCATTAGTAGTATCATCGTATATAAAATAAAATGGTGCCCGTCCAAAAGAACCAGAAACTGGACTATTCATATCTTCTTTATCTGCTGGTATACCTATTATCATATTATTTATCCCCCTAATCTTCTTTTGTATTTCCTAGTGCCTCTTTTACTGCCTTTAGTTCTTCCTCAAGAGACCTCATATGGTCTTGTAACATTTCTCTTTCCGATACCATAGGTGCAAAGCCTAAGCCTCTTTTAAACCCCCTACCCATACCGCAAGCCATTCTTCTACCGCCATATCCCCTTGCATCATAGGATTGACTTCTTTCTGCACAATAACCCATTCCTCTTCCACTAAGTGGTCCTTGACCAAGCGGACCTGTACCATTATATCTAGGCATAACTATTCCTCCTTAAAATGTTTTACTTATCCTTACACTTAAATTATACATGATTGTGGGCATATGTCAATAACTATTTGAAATTTCTAGGTCAATTTCTTATTCTTTTCCAAAAGATATGATAAAATAGTATTGATTAAGTTTAAAAAAAGAATTTGGAGGTGGTTTCTTGAATCGCTACTCTAGAAATATAGGAAGCATTACTATAGAGGAAAATAAAAAGCTAAAAGAATCTAGAGTTTGTGTGGTTGGGTGTGGAGGCTTGGGTGGTTATGTAATAGAGATGCTAGCTAGGATGGGGGTTGGAGAAATCACTGCCGTTGATAATGATGTATTTGAAGAAAGTAATTTAAATAGGCAAATCTTATCAAATGAATCTAACCTTGCTAGTAAAAAGGCCCTTGTTGCAAAGGACCACATAGAAAGGATTAATTCAAATGTAAAAGTACACCCTGTAGTTGAATATTTAAATGAAGTTAATGCAAAATCAATACTAAAAGACCACCATGTAATAGTAGATGCCCTAGATAACATACCATCTAGATTTATCCTTCAAGAAGCTTCTTCTTTTTTAAAGATTCCTATGGTTCATGGAGCAATAGGGGGATTTTATGGACAAGTTTCTACAATTTATCCTATGGATAAAGGTTTAAAGAAAATCTATGTAAATAAAGACCAAATTGGTATAGAAAGAGAATTAGGAAACCCATCTTTTACCCCAGGTTTAATTAGTTCAATCCAAGTAAGTGAAGTTATTAAAATCTTAATAGGTAGGGGGGAGGTATTAAGAAATAAACTCCTATATATTGACCTATTAAACTTAGATTTTGAAATTTTAAACTTATAGGAAAGTAAAGATTTTTTTCCTTATTTAAGTACTTGTATTTTGCTTTATTTGTTGGATTATCCACATGATTGTAGTATACTAGAATGGACATAAGAAGAGAATAAAATGAATTAACATCCTCCATGATATAGTTTATGGAGGCTTGTTTTCTAAATTAAAGAAATAGATGAGGTGAAGTAATGAAAGCTATGATCGTGGGTGCGGGAAAACTTGGAGCAAAGTTGGCTGAGTTTTTTGTTGCAGAAAAAATAGATGTTACGGTTATGGATAGCAGTGCTAAGGTTTTGGAGAGGTTAAATGAGCATTTGGATGTATTAACTGTCGTTGCAAATGGGATAGACATAAAAATTATGAGAGAACTTGGTATAGAAGATTATGATCTCTTAGTAGGGACGACAGAAAATGATGAAACAAATACTCTTATCTGTACCCTAGCTAAAAAGCTTGGTTGCAGTCAAACCATAGCAAGGATAAGGAATCCTGACTATATGCAACAAATTGACTTTATAAAGGAAGAACTTGGTATAGACCACATCATAAATCCAGACCTGGCTACAGCCCTTGCTATGGAAAAGTATTTATTAAAGAGCTATAGTTTTTACACTGATGATTTTGCAAGTGGGAAGGTACAAATGATAGATTTTAACGCTGGGGCCGATACAGATTTTGTAGGCAAGCAAATAAAAGACATTGAGGGTTTAGACAAACTCTTGATAACTGCAATTTCAAGAGAAGGAACCCTAACAATCCCAAATGGGTCAACTGAAATTATGGCAGATGATATTATTCATATAATTGGAAATACAAAAGAAATTGAAAAAGTTAGCCAAAGACTTGGCGATGATTATAGGAAGAAAATGATAAGTAAGGTTATGATTTTAGGTGGGGGTAATGTTGGATATTACTTAGCTAGTAGGCTATCCTACAATAAGATTCAAGTAACCTTGGTTGAACAAGACAAAGAAAGGTGTCAGCACTTATCTGAGATCTTAGATAATGTCTTAATCATACATGGTGATGGAACTGATATCCACCTACTAGAGGAAGAAAACTTATCTTCTATGGATGCCTTTGTTGGGGTAACAGGTTTTGATGAAGAAAACCTACTAATGGCTTTAATGGCTAAACAAGCTGGGGTACCAAAGACAGTAGCTAAAATTAGCAGGTCAAATTATATAAAGATAATCGATAGGTTAAACATAGATGCAGCTATAAACCCTGTATATATTACAGCCTCTAGCATCCTAAAGTATATCAGGGGAGGAAAGGTAATTTCTGTTTCCCTCCTTTTAGGTGGCAATGCAGAAGTTACAGAAATTATAATTGACAAGGACTTGCCTGTTATAGGTAAGAAGATTATGGAAATAAACCTACCAAAGGGTTTGATAATCGGAGCCATTGTAAGAGGGAATGATGTAATAATTCCAAAGGGAAATACAGAGTTAATGGTTAATGACAGGATAGTTGTATTTTGCTTATCTGAAAACTTGACGGGGTTAAAGACATTCTTTATGCCAGAAAAGGGAGGTTTGTTTAGTGAATTATGGAATCGTAAAAAGAGTACTAGGAAGCTTACTGATAATTGAAGCTTTCTTAATGGTTCCTTCCTACCTAATAGCCTTGGGAGAAAAGGGGCCAGATAGAATTCCATTTCTTTTAACTATATTACTTACTCTTTTAATTGGATTTTTAATGACTAGGGCAAGGTCTACACACGACTCCATTAGCCCTAAAGAAGGCCTAGCTATAGTTGCAGTAGGCTGGGTTTTTGCCTCCATACTGGGTGCCCTCCCCTTGTACTTTTCAGGAAGTACCCCAACTTATGTAGATGCTTTTTTTGAAATAGTATCGGGTTTTACAACTACAGGGGCTACCATTATGACAGATATAGAAAGCTTACCAAAGGGGATACTCTTTTGGAGGTCCTTTACCCATTGGATTGGGGGGATGGGGATCCTGGTCTTTACCCTGGCCCTACTTCCAGCACTGGGAATTGGGGGTTTTCAAATTTTCAAGGCTGAATCTCCTGGGCCTGTGGCAGGTAAGATAGCTCCAAGATTAAAGGATACTGCTAAAATTTTATATATAACATACATTACAATTACCCTAGCAGAAGTCATCTTATTAGCATTGGGTGGAATGAGCATATATGAGGCATTTCTTCATACATTTGGAACAGTAGGTACTGGAGGATTTTCATCAAGGGCTGATAGTATAGGTGCCTTTGATAGTTCCTATATCCACATGGTAATAGCAGTTTTCATGGTTGCATCAGGAGTGAACTTTTCTTTGTATTATTCATTTTTTAGGGGTAAACCCTCAGGTTTTATAAAGGATGAAGAGTTTAAACTTTATATAGGCATAATACTTGTAGCAACACTAGCTATAACTATAGACTTGTGGCTGGTATCCTACCACGATATTTTATACTCCCTAAGGGATGCCTTCTTCCAAGTTGCATCTATTATAACAACAACAGGGTATGGAACCGCAAACTTTGATACTTGGCCAACCTTTAGTAAGGGAATACTATTAATCCTAATGTTTGTAGGGGCAAGCGCTGGATCAACAGGTGGGGGTATGAAGGTAATCAGAGTCTTGGTTATGTTTAAGCTTATAAAACGAGAAGTTGGGAAGCTTTACCACCCTAGAGCAGTTATGCCTGTAAAGGTAAATAACAAGGTTATGCAAAATGAAACAATAGCCAAGATAAATAGCTTTTTAGCCCTTTATCTTTTAATATTTATATTTTCAACCCTCTTGGTTTCATTAGAACAAGTGGACTTAGTTACGGCAGGTTCTGCAGTTGCAGCAACCCTAGGAAATATAGGTCCAGGTTTAGAGTTAGTTGGACCAGTAATGAACTATGACTTCTTTTCAATCCCAACCAAGTTGTGGCTATCCTTCCTAATGCTTTTAGGAAGGCTTGAACTATTCACAATAATAGCTTTAATCGCACCAAAAAATTGGAGAATTGACGTATAGCAATTTCAAGTAATTAAAAATTATTATTTAGGTGATATGATGGATAAGTTAACTTCTAGAAAACACAATAGGTTAAAAAACCATGATCATATTATAAGAAATGAAAGAGAGTACATAAAAGCTCTTAAAATATATGGAGGAGAATCCTCTTAAATGGGAAGAAGATACTTATTACAAATATAATAACACTTAAGCGAACGTGTGTTTGAATATGGTTTTAAAATATGTTATAATCACCTTAAGGATATATCTTTGGGGTGATTTTTTTATGGACGCAATAAATAAATTAAAAATCTTAGCAGATGCTGCAAAATATGATGTTTCATGTTCATCTAGTAATAGCAATAGAAAAAACACTAAAAATGGACTTGGTAATGCATCAGAAGCTGGCATATGTCACAGTTGGAGCGATGATGGCAGGTGTATTTCCCTGCTTAAAATTTTAATGTCCAATTACTGTATATATGATTGTGCCTATTGTGTAAACAGGATTTCAAATGACCTACCAAGGGCTACCTTTACCCCTGAAGAAATTATTGATATAACCATTAGTTTTTATAAGAGGAATTATATAGAAGGACTTTTTTTAAGTTCTGCAGTTGTAAAATCACCCGATTACACCATGGAATGTTTCTTAAAAATTGTAAAAAGCCTAAGGGAAGAAGAAAACTTTAATGGATACATACACCTAAAGGCAATCCCTGGGGCTGATAAAAAACTTCTAGACCAGGTTGGAAAGTATGTAGACAGACTATCTGTAAATATTGAGCTACCAACAAGCGAAGGCTTAAAGATGCTTGCACCACAAAAAAAACAAGAAGAAATATTTGCCCCAATGAAAAACATCAAGGATGAAATAGATATATTTAAGGAAGAGAAAAAGAAGTATAAAAAAAGAGAATTATTCGTACCAGCAGGGCAAACAACCCAGCTAATAATCGGGGCTACAAATGATTCAGACCATAGAATTTTAAACTTATCAGAAAGCCTATATAATTCATATGACTTAAAAAGAGTCTACTACTCAGCCTTTATACCAGTTTCAACAAACCCCCTCCTTCCATCTATATTAAAGCCCCCTTTAAGGAGGGAAAATAGGCTCTACCAGGCAGATTGGTTGCTGAGGTTTTATGGTTTTAAGGCTAAGGAATTGCTTACAGAAGATGAGCCAAACTTTGATTTAAAGATTGACCCAAAGGCCCAGTACGCCCTTAAGAACATACAAGAATACCCTGTTGAAATAAATAGGGCGGATTATAAGACCCTCCTTAGGGTGCCAGGAATTGGTGTAAAGTCAGCTAGAAGAATAGTAACAAGTAGAAATTTTCAAAAGTTAACTTATGATGACCTTAAGAAGATGGGGGTAGTCCTTAAAAGGGCCAAGTACTTTATCCTTTGTGATGGGAAACACTATGGCTTTAAGTCAATGGATAGCGAAATGATCAAGCTAAAGTTAATTGATGATAAGGTAAATTTAGACCAAATATCTTTATTTGATTTAGGAGTAGAAGACAATGGACAAGGAAATAGCATATATTTACGATAATAGCTTTGAAGGTTTTTTAACCTGTATCCACAGGGCCTACTATACTAGGGAAGACCCAAATTATATTATTACAAGGGAAGAACAAATTGACCTTTTAATTAAAACCATAGAGGTAGAAACAGATTTAGAAAAATCTAAAAAGGTCTATAAGGCAATACAAGAAAAGATATCAAACCAAGCCCTAAGAAAGGTGTTTGTTGTCTTTTTATCAGAAGAAAGTCAAATGGGCCTTATTATTTTAAATTACCTAAGGATAGGTTTTAAGATGGGACCAAAAGTGGATGACTACAACATTCACCCTGCAGTAGATGAGATTGATAAGCTTTATAAGAAGGTCAGCCACGAAAGGCATAGGCTGTTAGGCCTTGCTAGATTTAAGGAATTAGAAAATGGCATATATTACTCCCAGCTTGAGCCTGATTACAATGTAATTTCTTTAATAGCCCCCCACTTTAGCCAAAGGCTAAAAAATGAAAGGTGGATTATCCACGATATTAAAAGGGGAATTGCTGTCTTTTACAATAAGAAAGAATGGGTTTTAAGAAACTTAGAAGAACCTGAAGACTTTATAATATCTGAAAAAGAAGAAGGATACCAAGATATGTGGAGGGAGTATTACAAACATATAAGTATAGGAAATCGAAAAAACACAAGGCAAAAGAAGGCCTATATGCCAACAAGATACTGGAAACACTTAGTTGAAATTACCTAATAAGCCATATTTGTAAGTAATATTTTCATTTAAGGGTATATGCCTACTATAGGAATAAAATACTTATAAATGAAATGGAGGAATATGGATGTATAAAATAGTAAATGACTTTCCACATGAAATTATGAATGAAGAAGGTTTATGCATTTCTCTTTATCAGCCAACCCATAGACATAGGCCAGAAAATAAGCAAGATTTAATTAGGTATGAAAACTTAGTTCAAAAAATCGAAAATTCTTTAAACAAAAGGTATAAGGACCAGGATATTAAGGAGATTATGAAGCCCTTTAAAGAAATAGGTCAAGATAGGATCTTTTGGAATAACACGGCTGATGGCCTTGCCATATTATCTAATGGCAAGGAATGTATTGTATATAAATTGCAAAGGCAGGTTGAAGAATTGGCCCTTGTAAGTGATAGGTTTCACATTAAGCCCTTAATCAGGTATTTCCAATCTTCAGATAGGTACCATTTACTAGGATTAGATATGAAATACTTTACCCTATATGAAGGTAATAGGTATGGTTTTGAAGAAGTAGACCTTGACCCAGATATACCAAGGTCCCTAGAAGAAGTCCTTGGTGAAGATCAAACTGAGCCTTATTTAAATCCAGGAGCTTATGGAGGAGCAGGTGCTACCCCAATGTTTCATGGTCACGGTGGAAGAAAAGATGAAATTGACATAGATACACAAAGGTATTTTAGGTATGTTGATAAGTTTGTATTAGATAATTATTCTAACCCTATGAAAATACCCCTAATCCTTGTGGCCCTAGATGAACACCATGGTTTATTTAACAATATAAGTCACAATTCCTTTTTATTAAGCGATGGTGTTAAGCAAGATTATAAAAGCTTAGACTTAGACCAACTTAAAAAAAGTGCCTGGGAGATAATCGAACCCTTCTACCTAGAAAAAACTAAGAAGCTAGTAGACAACTATAAGGTACAAAGGTCTAAATTTTTAGGATCTGATGATGTTTCAGAAGTATCCAGGGCTGTAGTTGAAAATAGGGTGGATACAGTCTTATTAGAGGCAGATAAATTTATACAGGGAAGAATCAACAAAGTGACAGGTGAGTTGATAAGAGAGGATACAAGCGGGTCTGATTATGACAATGTACTTGATGAAATAGCTAAAATGGTCCTTGAAAACAAGGGGGAAGTCCTTGTTCTACCAAAGGAAAGGATGCCAAGTACAAGTGGACTAGCAGCCATTTATAGGTTTTAATGATAGCCGCCTTAAATATAGGCGGCTTTAATATATAAAGGAAAAATTACCAATTAAAGGTATAATTATAGTATAATGGACATATTAATTAAAAATAAATCTTAAAATTTACAATTGAGGTGGAGAATGAAAAAAATATTTGAAAATACTTGGCAAGACATCCTAGAAGAGGAAATGAAAAAGCCTTATTATTTGAAGTTAAGAGAAGACTTAATCAAGGAATACAGGACAAGGAGGATTTATCCTGACAAGCACGATATATTTAATGCCCTACACCTTACTGATTATAAGGATGTAAAGGCTGTAATCCTAGGTCAAGACCCCTACCATGGAAGAGGTCAAGCCCATGGTTTGGCCTTTAGTGTAATGCCAGGTATCCCTACACCCCCTTCCCTTGAGAATATATACAAGGAATTAAAGGATGATTTGGGTTACCCTATCCCAAAACATGGCCACCTAGTAAAGTGGGCTAAAGAGGGAGTTTTACTTATGAATACAGTTTTAACAGTAAGGGAGGGTCAGCCTAATACTCACAAGAACTTAGGGTGGGAAAACTTTACTGATTCAATTATAAGTATCTTAAATAAAAGGGAAAAGCCCATGGTATTTATACTTTGGGGGGCAAATGCTATAAAAAAAGAATCCAATATTGATATAGAAAAACACTTGATAATAAAATCTCCCCACCCTAGTCCACTTGCTGCATATAGGGGATTTTTTGGAAGCAAACCATTTTCAAGAACTAATGAATTCTTAGTAAAAACTGGACAGGACCCTATTGATTGGAGATTGGATGTAAACTTGGAGGAAAATGATGGAATTTAACAACATTATTGAAAAAAAAGAATATATAAAGGGAATTCCCCTTATAATAATGAGGCCTCTTGATGAGAGGCAGGTTTATCCTACAATAATTTTTTATCATGGGTGGACTTCAAAGAAAGAATCTCAAAGGTTTAGGGGGTATATTTTAGCTAGTCTAGGCTATCAAGTTGTAATACCAGATGCCATCCTTCACGGGGAAAGGGGACAAATAGATTATTATGCAAAGGAAAATGCTGGCAGGTTCTGGGAGGTAGTTTTACAAAACTTAAATGAATTTAAGGACTTATCCCAAGGCTTAATTAAAGACCACCAGGCGGATAAGGATAGGATAGGGATTTCTGGCCACTCTATGGGTGGATTTACTAGTAGTGGAATACTTGCTGATAATAAGGATGTAAAGACTGCAGTAATTGTAAATGGTTCTTTTGATTGGGAAAAGAGCAATGAAATATTTAAAAGAACTTTAGGAATAAATGAAGCACCTTATTTTAAGGATTTAGAAAAAAGACTTTTAAAGGCAAATCCAGCAAATAAAATAGAATCATTGGTAGAAAGGCCCCTCTTAATCCTACATGGGGGAGCGGATATGGTTGTAGATATAAATCCACAAAGAGAATTTTATGAAAAATTAAGAGGGGCTTATAAAAACTCAGAAGACTTAAAAATGCTTGTGTATGAAAACTTAGGTCACTTTATGAGTGTAAATATGGTTGAAGAAATGAGTAAATGGTTTAATAAATACCTTTAAATTTTATAATTTAAGCTAGAAAATAAAGATAAAAATAGTATAAGAAAATAAAATTTAAGATTAGTATCAAGGGAAGGCCTATTTGAAACTTGGCCTTTTTTGTTTTATGAGAAAACTTATACATGCCAAGTAAAGACCCTAAGCCTCCACCAAGTAAAGAAACCATAAGTAGTTTTCCCTCAGAAACCCTCCATGCATTTTTCTTAGATAAGGACTTATCCTTTCTAAATAAGAAAAATGCGTATAAATTTATAAAAAATGTATAAACTGATATTAGTAAAATCAAATCATCCTTATTCAAAAGATCAACTCCCAATCCTATTATACTAAAAACTTTAATAAAATGCGATAAATAACAAATAGGTTACACTTTCTAAGGGCCTATAGTAAGATAAAAGAACCTGTGGTAAAATACTAAGGTGAAATCCTTGATAGATTTTATATAATCCAGGGTATATTTTCATTAGAATAAGAAAATAAAAGGAAGTTTACCTCCCTGGTGGCATGGTTTTTTAGGAT
>CAZSLV010000015.1:0-26550 GCA_964607545.1 uncultured Gudongella sp.
AACAAGGAAAGCTCTTTGGTCCAGAAAATAGCAATGTTCAGGTCGTTGTTTAAGGGTCGTGACGATGTTTATGCTCTCAGATATGAACGTAAACGAGATGGTAAGGCCTTTTACTTTATATTACTTTTCTTAATAGCTACAAGCACAATACAAAAAATACTAGGACCCCTTGTAGACTTTGCTTATAATTTGATAATAAGGATTTTAATTTAGGTGGGAAAAATATGACTTATAATGTCAATATAGAAGCTTATGAGGGGCCCTTTGACCTCTTACTAAGCCTTATAGCTAAAAATAAAATAGATATTCACGATATCCCCATCCACCTTGTAACAGAGCAATTTATAAATCAAATAAAGGAATGGGAAGAAATGAACTTAGAAGTAGCTAGCGATTTTATAGTTATGGCAGCTACCCTTCTTGAAATTAAATCTAAACTTCTCTTGCCTAAGGAATTTGAATATATAGAGGAAGACCAAGTTGACCCAAGGGATGAATTAGTTAGAAAACTAATTGAATATAAGCTTTATAAGGATATAGCAGAAAACTTAAAATTATCTGAGGAAACTTATATGAAGGTATACTATAAACCACAAGAGGATGTAAGTGACTATAGGGACCCCTTTGAAGAACTAGGTCAAGTTAAGCTATTGGACTTAGTTAAGGCCTTAGAAAATATACTTATAAGGTATAATAAAAGCAAGCCTAATGAAACCTTTTATGAAATAAAAAGGGAAGAAGTATCCTTGGAAGAGTGTACCTTAAATATTAAGGAGAAATTAGAGTTAAGCAATAAGATTAACTTTACCGACCTCTTGTGTGAAGGTTTTTCTCTACCTAGGATTATAGGTTATTTTTTATCTATTTTAGAACTTGTAAGGATGAAGTTTGCATATGTAAATCAAAATTATAACTTTTCTGATCTTATTATAGAAAAGAGGGGATAGTATGGATGATAAGGAAATAAAGTCAATAATTGAGGCCCTTTTATTTACCTTTGGAGACCCCATAGAGGGTAAAGAGATTGCTAGGGTTTTAGATATTCCAACAAACAAAGTGATAGACCTCTTAGATCAGATGCAAAATGAATTTGATTATGCTAGAAGAGGGGTAAGGATAGTTAAGTTTAACAAGACCTACCAACTTGGTACAAGGGTTGATCACCATGAGTGGATTCAGTCAATAGTTGTGGGTAGGAATAAAAAATCCCTATCTAATGCTGCCCTAGAAACGCTTTCAATTATTGCCTACAAGCAGCCAGTTACCAAGTCAGAAATTGACTACATAAGAGGGGTAAAAAGCGACAGGAGTTTAGAAACCCTTATTGGAAGAAGGCTTGTAATTGAAAAGGGTAGGTTAGATAAGCCAGGAAAACCAATAATATATGGGACAAGTGATGAGTTTTTAAAGTATTTTGGCTTGCAAAGTTTAAAAGACCTGCCGGATATAGAAGACTTTGAGGTAGATAGTGATATATAAAGGAGCTTTTAAGTGGAAGATAATAAGATGAGATTACAAAAGTACATGGCCCTTTGCGGGGTTGCCTCTAGGAGGGCATCAGAAGAGATTATTAAAGAGGGCAGGGTTTTAGTAAACAATAAGCCAGCCATAGATATGGGTATCCTTATAGACCCAAAAAAAGACAGGGTCCTTGTAGATGGTAGGAGGATACAACCTGAGGGTAAGAAGATTTACATTGCCTTAAATAAGCCTGTTGGAGTTGTGACAAGTGTAAAGGATGAAAAGAATAGGACTGTAGTTAATGATTTAATTGAAGATGTTCATGAAAGAATATACCCTGTAGGAAGATTAGATGTTGATACAAGTGGCCTTATCTTACTTACAAATGATGGGGAACTAGCTTATAAGCTAACCCATCCAAGTAAAATGGTATATAAAAGGTATATTGCCATAGTAGAAGGTCTTCCAAATAGGATGGAACTAGAGTTATTAAGAAATGGTGTTAAAATTGATGGAAAAACTACAGCCAAGGCCAAGGTTAAGGTTTTAAAAAACTTTGGAGAAGATTCAATCTTAGATATACAACTATATGAGGGTAGAAATAGGCAAGTTAAGAAAATGTGTGAAGCAGTTAACCACCCAGTTAAAAAGCTAAAGAGGATTTCCTTTGGTCAAATTGAACTTGGGGGTTTAGATGTAGGCAACTGGAGGTACTTAACCGAAGAAGAAATGAACTACTTAAATAAACTTTAAAGAGGTATGATATGCTAATTTTTAAAGATCTTGAAGATAAAGAAATTATAGGTAAATTTTTAAAAGAAGAAAATTTAAATTATACTTACAAGCAAAATGGCCATTACTTTGCCTGCCTTGAAAATGATAAGTTAATTGGATTAGCCAAGGTAAACATAAGATCTGAAAGGTTAACCTTAGAATTTTTACACTTTAGAAAAGATTCCTATGATCTAGAACTTGCATCTGCCTTATTAAAGTCCTTACTATTTAAATTAGAAAGCTTAAACTATAAGGAACTTTTTAGTTATGAAAAAAATGATCTTTTGGATAAAATTGGGTTTAGAGAAGGCGAGTCTAGCTATAAGCTAGTCCTTAAGGACTTTTTAACTTCATCTTGTTCATGTGGGGCAAATTTAGATGAGTGATAAACTAAACAATGCCTTGCAATTTAATGAACTTATTTACAGGTCCTATGTAAAAGATGGGAATATAGTTTTAGATGCCACCTGCGGAAATGGAAATGATACCCTAAACCTAGCTAGGTTAGTAGGCAAAGAAGGTCATGTTTATGGGTTTGATATACAAGATTTAGCTATTGAAAACACAAGACACCTCTTAGGGGATAATAATTTATTAAATAATGTTAGCTTAATTAAGGATTCCCATGCAAATATTGATAAGTATATAGAAAAAAAATTAGATTTTGTAATTTTTAACTTGGGTTACCTACCCAAGGGGGATAAAAGTATAAAAACTAGTCTAGATACAAGTATAATGGGTATAAAAAAAGCACTAGATTTAATGAAATCGGGTGCTATTTTACTAATCACTCTCTATAGGGGACATGAGGGTGGTCTTTTGGAGTACAGGGGTGTAAAAGAATTTGCAGAAAATTTAAATCAAAAAAAATACAACTCCTTTCTTTTTAATCATATAAACCAAAAAAACTACCCACCGATAACAATCGGGATTGAGGTAAGAGGGAGGTAGTCCTATGACTAAAGTTAAGTTTGTAGAAACTGCTTTTAGAGATGCCCACCAGTCTTTAATTGCAACTAGAATGACTACAAAGGATATGTTGCCCATAGCTGAAAAGCTTGATAGGGTTGGTTATCATGCACTTGAAATATGGGGTGGGGCAACATTTGATTCTTGCTTAAGGTATTTAAATGAAGACCCTTGGGATAGGTTAAGAGCCTTAAGGGGGGCCTTTAAAAACACCAAGCTTCAAATGCTCCTAAGGGGGCAAAATATCCTAGGTTATAAGCATTATCCAGATGATGTTGTTGAGGAATTTGTAAAAAAAGCTATAGAAAATGGGATTGACATTGTAAGGATCTTTGATGCATTAAATGACCTTAGGAACTTGGAAACATCTATTATGGCTACAAAAAAATACAAAGCCCATGCCCAGGGGGCAATTTCCTATACCATAAGCCCAGTTCACAATACAGAATACTATGTAAAGATAGCAAAAGGTATGGTAGATATGGGGGTTGACTCTATATGCATAAAGGACATGTCAGGTATATTACTTCCCTATGTAGCCTTTGACCTTGTTAAGGAATTAAAAAAGGAAGTGGATGTTCCTATAGAACTCCATTCTCATTTTACAAGTGGAGTTGCTAATCAAACTTATATGAAGGGGATTGAAGCAGGGGCAGATATAATAGATACTGCTATTTCACCCCTAGGTAATGGGACAAGTCAACCTGCAACAGAGCCTATGATTGCTTCCCTAGAAGGTAGCGGCTTTACTACTGATTTAGACTTTGACTTATTACTTGAGATATCAGATTACTTTAGGCTTCTTAGGGATAAGTACCTAAAGGAGGGCCTACTAGACCCTAAGGTATTAAATGTGGATATAAATACCCTTAAGTATCAAGTTCCTGGAGGCATGCTTTCTAATTTGGTTTCCCAATTAAAGGCCCAAGGCAAGGAAGAACTTTACGATGAAGTTTTAAAGGAAATCCCTAGGGTTAGGGAAGACTTTGGCTACCCACCTCTAGTAACTCCTATGAGCCAAATGGTAGGGACTACAGCTGTCTTTAATGTTATCTTAGGGGAAAGATATAAGATGGTTCCAAATGAGTCTAAGAACTATGTAAAAGGCCTTTATGGAAAGCCTACAGTTCCTATATCAAAGGAAATTCAAAAGAAGATAATAGGAGATGAGGAAGTATTTCTTGGAAGACCTGGAGACTTATTAGAAGCTCAACTTGAAAATTATAGAAATGAGATAAAAGAATATATTGAACAAGATGAGGATGTTTTATCCTATGCACTCTTTCCTCAAATTGCTCTTCAATTTTTTAAGCAAAGAATGGCAGATAAGTATAAGATTGAAACTGACCTCCTAAATCAAGAAGAAAAGACCCACCCAGTTTAAGGGTTAAAAATAACCTGTATCTTTAAGATGCAGGCTATTTTTATGCAAATGAAGGAGTAAAATAACTATGTATTCACTCGTTTGAAACTAAAATTGCAGAAAAAAATCATTTCCAATAAAAAATGAAATAAAACTTGCAGAATCCTCCTCAATTTGTTATTATTTAAGTAAGAAATTAAGTTACTTAACTAGTGTTTAAATAGGAGGTAAATTATGCCTGAGAAAAAAGTCAAATCCTTGGAAGTTGATCCCGATTGGTGTAAGGGGTGTGGTATATGTGTAGCATTTTGCCCCAAGAATGTCCTTGAATTAGAAAATGATAAGGTAGTCATAAAAAGACGAGATGACTGCATCCAGTGTGGCCAATGTGAACTGCGTTGTCCAGATTATGCAATTTACTTAGAGGAGGTCAAGTAATGGCTGTGAAATTAATGCAAGGAAATGAAGCTTGTGTAGCTGGTGCCTTAAGGGCAGGGATGACCTTTTATGCTGGTTACCCAATTACCCCTTCTACAGAAATAGCTGAATTATCAGCAGAGGAATTGCCCAAGATAGGCGGAAAGTTTATACAAATGGAAGATGAAATTGCAGGGATAGCTGCTGCCCTTGGTGGGTCATTAGCTGGAAAAAAATCTATGACTGCAACCTCAGGACCTGGATTTTCTCTTAAGCAAGAAAATATAGGCTATGGGATAATCACAGAAACCCCTTGTGTTATAGTAAATGTTCAAAGAAGTGGACCAAGTACAGGCTTACCTACATCACCTGCCCAAGGTGATATAATGCAGGCTAGGTGGGGGACCCATGGTGACCATTCAATAATAGCCCTTTACCCATCTTCAGTAAAAGAAATATACGATATAACTATAAGGGCCTTTAACTTGGCTGAAAAGTACAGGACTCCAGTAATCCTACTTCTTGATGAAATTATTGGCCATATGAGGGAAAAAATTGAAATTAACGAAGATGATGATATAGAAATTATAGATAGAAAAAAACCTACATGTAAGCCTGAAGACTACAAGGCATTTAAGGTAAATAAGGGGGATATAGTTCCCGAAATGGCTGCTTTTGGATCAGGTTATAGGTTCCATGTCACAGGCCTTGCCCATGATGAAACAGGTTTTCCAACAGGGAATGAAATAAAGGCAGAGCAACTTTTTACAAGGCTTATTGATAAAATAGAAGATAATGTTGATGATATAGTTACTTATGAAGAATACAAACTAGATGATGCAGAAATTGCCATAGTGTCTTTTGGGTCAATTGCAAGGTCTGCTAGGGCTGCTGTGGATTCTTTAAGGGAAATGGGCTATAAGATAGGTTTATTTAGACCAATAACCATCTGGCCATCTCCAGAAGCTAAGCTTTTAGAATTAGGCAAGAAAATGAACAAGATATATGTAGTTGAACTTAATGCTGGACAATATTTCTTAGAGGTTGATAGGTTATCTGGAAAAAACACCACAGTAGAAAAGTATGGGAAAATAAATGGTGAAATTATCACTCCTGAAGAAATAATCAACTTAATAAAGGAGGAAAATCATGCCTAGTGAATTAGTAAATAAGTATTATAGAACAGAAAACCTTCCTCATATTTGGTGTCCAGGTTGTGGAAATGGAATTGTAACTAGGGCCATAGTAAAGGCTATAGATAGCCTAGGTTTAGATAAGAACAATGTGTGTATAGTATCAGGGATTGGTTGCTCATCAAGGGCACCAGGCTACCTAGATTTTAACACCCTCCATACAACCCATGGAAGGGCCCTGGCTTTTGCAACAGGTATTAAGCTAGCTAATCCTGGTCTTGAAGTGATAGTTGTAACAGGGGATGGAGACTCATCTGCTATAGGGGGAAACCACCTTATACACGCTTCTAGGAGAAATATCGATATAACAACAATTGTATTTAACAATAATACTTATGGAATGACAGGAGGCCAATATTCTCCAACTACCCCAACGGGGGATAAGGGAACCACAGCCCCCTATGGAAATGTTGACCCTTCTTTTGACTTATGTGAATTAAGCTCAGCTGCTGGGGCAACTTATATAGCAAGAGGGACTATATTTGCAGCTAATATGCTTGAAAAAAATATAGTTGAAGCTATAGAAAACAAGGGATTTTCCCTAGTGGAAGCCTTTACTACATGTCCTACCTACTTTGGAAGGAAAAACAAAAAAGGCTCTGCAGTTGATATGGTAACATATTTAAAAGAAAATGCTGTAAATGCCCTTGCATGGGATAAATTACCTGATGAGAAAAAAGAGGGCAAATTTATCATAGGAAAACTTCATCAAAAAACTAGACCAGAATACACAAAAGCATACGATGATTTAATTAAATCATTGGCAAAGGAGGGTTAATATGAGACGCTGGGAACTTAGATTGTCAGGATCAGGTGGACAAGGTTTGATAACTGGAGGTATTATATTAGCTGAAGCTGCTATTTTGGATGGGAAAAATGCCCTCCAGTCCCAATCCTATGGACCAGAAGCAAGGGGAGGGGCCTCTAAGGCAGAAGTAATCATAAGTGGTGAAGAAATCTCTTTTCCAAAGGTTGAACATTGTGACCTTTTACTTTCATTAACTCAATTATCATGTGATAAGTATATAGATACCCTAAAGGATAATGGAATTTTAATTATAGACCAGTCTGTTGAAGCTCCTGTAAGGGATGATATTAAGGTTTATAGGCTGCCAATCTTAAGTACAGCTAGTGATAAGCTTGGTAAGTCAATGGTTGCCAATATCATTGCCCTAGGAGTTATAAACAAGATAACAGAGATGGTAACCAAGGAGTCTTTGGAAAAGGCTGTATTACAAAGAGTACCTAAGGGGACTATGGACTTAAATAAAAATGCCTTAGAAGAAGGATATAATCTAGTTTAAAGAAATGAGTGAAATGAAATGCCCAAGACTTCTAATGTAATAAAAAACATACAAGATAATTATTCTAGACTAAGTAAGGGCCAAAAGGTCATAGCTGAGTATGTTATAAACCACTATGACAAGGCAGCCTTTCTTACAGCTGCTAGTCTGGGTAAAATATTAAATGTCAGCGAATCTACTGTAGTAAGGTTTGCTAATGCCCTAAATTATTCGGGTTATAAGGACCTGCAAAGGGAATTACAGGAGATTATAAGAAATAAGCTAACAACAGTACAAAGGTTAAACTTATCTGAAGACTACAATAAAAATGAAAATACCATAGCCAAGGTTATGGAAAAAGACATTGAGAACATGAGAAAGACCCTTAATGAAGTTGACTATGATAGTTTCTTTAAGGCTGTTGATTATACATTAAAGGCTAAAAAAATCTTTATCCTAGGTTTAAGGAGTTCATCCTTTTTATCGGGCTACTTGGCCTTTTATATGAACTTTATATTTGATAATATCCATGTTGTAACACCTGGTGCAAATGATATATTTGAACAATTAACTAAGGCAAACAAGGATGATATAGTAATATGCCTTACATATCCAAGATATTCTCAAAGGACCCTTGAGGCCCTTGACTATACAAGGACCAAGGGGTGCAAGGTAATTTCCTTTACTGATTCCTTAATATCACCAGCTGCTGGAAAATCAGATGTAACAATAATTGCAAGGTCAGATATGCTCTCATATGTAGATTCCCTAGTTGCTCCTATGAGCTTAATAAATGCATTTATCATAGCCCTAGGTAATGAAAAGAAAGAGGACATAACACCATATTTTGAGGAATTAGAATACGTATGGAAAACTTATAGCGTCTATAATGAAAATAATAATTCATAAAATTTATTTAGGGTTACTTTAATAGTGATCCTAAATTTTTTTATCGTATTAAATCATAATTGATGATATCATAAATGATAAGTAATTTTTATAAATTTTTGATATAATGCTATTAAGGAGAGGATTTTAGTGGATAATTTTGATATTTGCATTATAGGCGGGGGACCTGCAGGCATTATGGCTGCTGGAGCTGCCAAGAGTAAGCACGATAGGGTTTTAATACTTGAAAAAAACAATCAGTTGGGAAAAAAGTTATTTATAACTGGCAAGGGAAGGTGTAATATAACAAACACTTGCCCTATTGAAGATTTCTTTGACAATATAGTCTCAAACAAGAGATTTTTATATAGCTCACTTTATACTTTTTCTAATGAATCAATCATAAATTTATTAAATGAATATGGGCTAAGGACAAAAGTAGAAAGGGGTAACAGGGTATTTCCAGAATCTGATAAGTCAAGTGATGTCCTAAAGGCATTTCAAAAGTACTTAAATGAAAAGGGGGTTAAGGTAAGGCTAAATTCAAATGTAAGCCACATACAATACACAGGTGAGGATTTTAACATATATATAAATGAAGGCGAGATGGTAACTTGTAAAAAGCTTATTATTGCAACAGGGGGCAAGTCATATCCTGCCACTGGGTCAACAGGTGATGGGTATAATTTTGCTAAGAGTCTTGGCCATACTATTACTGACCTAAGACCTTCCTTGGTTCCCATGGAGTTATCCAATTATTGGGTAAAAGACTTGATGGGCTTGTCATTAAAAAATGTTACCTTAAAGGTTTATAAGGGAGAAAAGCTTGAACATGAAGAATTTGGGGAGATGATCTTTACCCACTATGGAATTTCTGGTCCTATTGTCCTATCTATGAGTAATTATGTAAATAGGATTAAGTCAAAGCTTAATATGTATCTAGACTTAAAACCTGCCCTGGATAGGGAAAAATTAGATGGGAGAATTTTAAGGGATTTTGAAAAATATAATAATAAGGTCTTAAAAAATTCCTTGAATGATTTATTACCTCAAAAGTTAATTCCAATAGTTATAAAAAACTCTGGACTTGACCCATTCTTAGTAGTTAATCAAATAAATAGGGAACAAAGGGAAGACTTATTAAATGCTATTAAGAACTTTAACCTTACATTTAAGGGCTTTAGACCAATTGAAGAAGCCATTGTTACCTCTGGGGGTATTAGTGTAAAGGAGATTAATCCTTCAACAATGGAATCTAAGTTGATACCTTCTTTATACTTTGCGGGTGAAATAATTGATGTTGATGGACTAACTGGGGGATTTAATTTACAAATTGCCTACTCTACAGGTTATTTAGCTGGAATAAGTGTATAAATTACTTGTTTATAAGAGCTCCTTATTATATAATTGTATAGGAGAGTTTGTATAAAAGCCACCTCGCGGTGGTTATTATTTTTCCGGGAGGAAATGATGGAAAAAAAATTATCTATAGCCATAGATGGGCCAGCTGGTTCTGGTAAAAGCACCCTTGCAAAAATACTTGCAGAGGAGTTAAACTTTGAATATATTGACACAGGGGCTATGTATAGGGCATTTACTTACAAGGTTTTAATAAATAAGATAAATCCCCAGGATGAAGAAAGTGTAGTAGGGCTTTTATCTAGTACAGAAATTGATTTTATAGATAACCATATATATTTAGATGGTTTGAAGATAGATGAATTAATAAGAACAAATAAGATAAACGAAAACGTATCTTATGTTGCTAGCTACAAAAAGGTTAGAGATTACATGGTCTTTCTTCAAAAGAAGATGGCTGAAAGAAAGTCAGTTGTTATGGATGGAAGGGATATAACTAGCGTTGTTTTACCCCATGCAGACTTTAAGTTTTTTATAACAGCAAGTGTTGAGGAAAGAGCTAAAAGAAGGTATCTTGAGAACATTGAAAAAGGCCTTAATACAAGTTTTAATGAAGTTATAGAGGGTATTAAAAAAAGGGATATTATTGATTCTACAAGACTTGAATCCCCTTTGACAAAAACTGATGATTCAATCTTAATAGATAACACTAATTTAAGTATTGAACAAACTCTTAAGATTATTACTGACCTAGTAAAGGGGGGGAAGTAGTATTGTTTTATACTTTTATAAAAGGCATAGCCTTTGTAATTTTTCATATAATATTTAAAATAAGGGTTGAAGGTAAGGAAAACATACCAAGGGAAGGAAGTTTGGTCCTTTGTGCCAACCACCATAGTAATTGGGACCCCCTAGTAATAGCTAGTGTATTTAGTAGAAAAATATCCTGGATGGGAAAAAAAGAATTATTTGAAAACAAGCTACTTAGTTATTTTTTAACAAAACTACAAGTTTTCCCAGTGGACAGGCAAGTAAGTAACATAGGGGCAGTTAAGAAGGCCCTTAGGGGATTAGAAGATAAAAAAGTCCTAGGGATTTTTCCAGAAGGCACCAGGGTAAAAGGCTTTGATAAAGAAAATGCAAAAGCAGGGGTAGCCCTTTTAACTCTTAAGTCCAATTCCCTAGTAATACCAGTTTATACAAGAGGCACTTATAAATTATTTAGTAAAATTGATATAATAATTGGGAAACCAATAGATTATAAAAAAATATATCCGGGTAAATTAGATATGGACCAATATGAAATTATAAGCCAAGATATACTGGCAAAGATTTATTCGTTAGGAGGCTAGAAATTGGAAATTATTATCGCTGACCATGCAGGATTTTGCTCAGGGGTAGATAGGGCAGTTAAGATGACCCAAGGAGAATTAAATAAGGGTGGTAATGTATATTCATATGGCCCCTTAATTCACAATAAGCAAGCTGTAGAAAGATTAGAAAAAGATGGATTAAGGACAATTGATGATTATAAGACTATTGATGAAGGAAAAATTATTATAAGGGCCCACGGGGTGGGTGAAAGTACTATTCTAGATATTGAAAGTACAAGTTTAAACTTAATTGATACAACATGTCCCTATGTAAAATCTGTTCATAAAAAAGTGGATGAATACTATAAAAAGGGGTATCAAATAGTTATAATTGGAGATAAGGACCACCCTGAAGTTATAGGTATCAATGGGTGGTGCAAAGATTCTGCTATAATAATAAATGAGGAAGAAGAAGCACAAGACCTTCCTAGTATGAAAAAGGTTTGCTTGGTTTCACAAACTACAAATAGGTTAGAGAAGTTTCTTCTCTTAAGTAATATTATTAAAGAAAAATCAGATGAAATTGAGATATTTAACACTATTTGTAATGCAACAAAAAAAAGGCAGGAAGCTTGTGTGGAAGTAGCAAAAAAAGTTGATGCAATGATAGTTTTAGGTGGAAAACACAGTTCTAACACTATCAAATTAGCTGAAGTAAGTAGACAATATTGTGACAATGTGTTTCATATTGAAACAATTGAAGAATTAGCTTTACAAAGGTTACAAAGTTTTTATAAAATAGGATTAACCGCAGGTGCTTCTACACCAGATTGGTTAATTGAGGAGGCTGTTAAGGTAATGGAAAATTATAACAATGGTGAAGTAAACAAGGAAGAAATCAAGAAGGAAGAAGTAGATATGGATCAAGTAGACAATGTTGAAGTTGATGAAGTTGAGCCTAAAGAAGTTGAAGCTGAAAACATTGAAAGTGATGAAGTAAATGTTGAAGTAAAAGGCAATGAAGCTGAAAATCTTGACCAAGCTAACAATGAAATGAACAATGCTCAAATGATGGAAGCAATTGATAGTTCATTTAAAAGAATCAACAGGGGTGATGTATTAAAGGGAACAGTTTTATATGTAACAAAAAATGAAGTAATGGTAAATATTAACTACAGATCAGATGGTATTATTGAAAGAAGCGAATTAACCAAAGGCGAAGATGTAGATCCTAAGGATTTATATAAAGTCGGTGATGAAATAGATGTTTATGTTATAAAGATGGACGATGGAGATGGTAATGTTGTACTATCGGCTAAGAGGGTAGACTTTATTAAGGATTGGGAAATCTTAGAAGAAAAGTTTAAAAATGAAGAAGTTATAGAAGTAGAAGTACAAAATGCTGTTAAGGGTGGACTAACAGTCCTAGCTAATGGAGTTAATGGTTTTATGCCTGCATCACAAATATCTATTAGCTATATAAGCGACTTAAATCAATTTAAGGGAAAAACCCTACAAGCTAAAATCATTGACTTTGATATTCAAAAGAGGAGAATGATACTTTCAAGAAAGGCTGTAGAAAAGGTTCAAGTTGATAAGCAAAGAAAGGCCCTATGGGAAACTATAGAGGTTGGCTCAACCCTAGAAGGGGTAGTACAAAGATTAACTGACTTTGGAGCCTTTGTTGACCTAGGTGGGATTGATGGCCTTATCCATATATCAGACCTAGCATGGTACAGGGTAAAGCATCCTTCAGATGTTCTTAGTGAAGGGGATAATGTAGAAGTTAAGGTCCTAGCCTTTGATAAGGAAAAGAATAGGATTTCATTAGGACTTAAGCAAACTACAGAGGAACCTTGGAAGGTATTCTTAAATGACTACAAGGTAGGGGACATAGTAGAGGGTGAAGTTGTAAATATTTTAGATTTTGGTGCCTTTGTAAGGATTGTAAAAGGTGTAGATGGATTACTTCATGTTTCTCAGATATCAAATGACCATATAGAAAAACCTTCAGATGTTTTAAGCATAGGATCAAAGGTAATGGTAAAGATAACTGAAATAAACGAAGAAGATAAAAAGATTAGTCTAAGTGCTAAGGAAGCTCTAGAAAGTGATAAAACAGAAGAAATTAAAGAAGAAAGTCCTGAGGGTGAGATAGAAGAAAGCAAGGAAGTTGAAGAAGAAGCTTTCGGTACTTCTTTTGAAGATTTAACATCAGCAGAAGAGTTAACAAAGGAAGACTAATTTAAAAGATTTAAAATGGGTTAAATTTATTTAACCCATTTTTTTGAAATTATCAAGGAGTGTGGAGGATATGGAAGGGAAAGAGTTTTTAAGAAAACTTTCTAATGGGGATGGCATATCTGGTTTTGAATATAGGATAAAGGATGTCATTATAGAATCTTTTAAGACTTATGCAGATGAAGTTTATACAGATAAGCTAGGAAGTGTAGTAGCCTTAAAAAAAGGAAGTGGAAATGGTAAGGTTAAGATCATGATAGCTGCCCATATGGATGAAATAGGATTTATGGTAAAGGCCATTTCAGATAATGGTTTTTTAAGCTTTACCCCTATAGGGGGGATTGACCCTAGGACTATACTAGGGCAAGAAGTTATGGTTCATGGTAAAAAGAGCATACTAGGTATTATAGGGGCTAAACCTCCTCATTTACAGAGTGAGGATGAACAAAATAAGACTATTGAAATTGAGGATATGTTTATAGACCTTGGACTTGATAAAGATGAAGTAGAAAAAAACGTTGAAATAGGAGATAGTATTACTGTAAATAGGTCTATGGTAGACTTGTTAAACAATAGGGTTAGTGGCAAGGCCATGGATGATAGGGTTGGTATCCTAGCTTGTTTTGAGCTTTTAAAGTTGCTTAAGGAAATAAACCACTTTGCAGATGTTTACTTGGTAGCAAGTATACAAGAAGAGGTAAGCCTATCAGGGGCGTCCACATCAGCTTATAGGATTAACCCTGATATTGGTATAGCTGTAGATGTTAGTTTTGGATCAACTCCTGAATTACCTAAGTCAGATACCCTAGACCTTGGGGAAGGACCTGGAATTATCCTAGGGGGTAATATTCATCCTGGCCTTAGAAAACAACTCTTAAAGGTTGCTAGTGACTATAATATAAAAACACAAACAGAAGTTGAACCAGGCCCTACAGGGACTGATGCAAGAATTATTCAAATAACAAGGGCAGGCATACCTTCTCTTGTAGTATGCATCCCCTTAAGGTATATGCATACCTCTGTGGAGCTAGTAGACTTAGATGACATAGGCTATACTGCGAAACTCCTAGCCTTTTATATTAATTCTATAAAAAATGAAGACCACTTGGAGGAGTTATTATGCTATTAAAGAGATTAACTGAAGCCTCTGGTATTTCAGGAAATGAAAAAGAGGTTAGAGATATTATTTACAATGAAATAAAAGATTCTGTTGATGAAATAAAGGTAGATAGGATAGGAAACCTTATTTTCCATAAAAAGGGGAATAATGTGGGAAGTAAAAAGTTAATGTTTGCAGCCCATATGGATGAAATAGGTCTTATGGTAAAAGAAATAGACAATAAGGGTTTTCTTAAATTTATAAGTGTTGGTGGTATTGATAAAAGAATATTAGTATCAAAGCTTGTCCAAGTAGGTGAGAATAAAATTCCTGGAGTAATAGGGGCTAAACCTATCCATCTTCAAAAAAAAGATGAATCTTCAAAGGTCCTAGATTGGGATCAACTATATATTGATATTGGGGCAAAATCAGAAGATGATGCTAAAAAATATGTAAGTGTGGGAGATTATGTAAGCTTTGCCACTAAGTATGAGGAAATTGGTAATAAGCTTATAAAGGCAAAGGCTATAGATGATAGGGTGGGGTGTGCCTTATTAGTAGACCTTATCAAGGCTGATACTAATGCTGACTTTTATGGGGCCTTTACAGTGATGGAAGAAGTTGGACTTGTGGGTGCAGGACCTGCATCCTATACAATAAAGCCAGATTATGCCTTAATCATAGAAGGGACAGTTTGTCATGAAGAACCCAAGCTTGAGTCACATCAAATTCCTACTAAGTTAGGTTTGGGACCTGCCATATCCATAATGGATAGGACTACAATATTTGACTCTTCTTTTAGAAAAACAATAGTTGAGATAGCAGAAAAAAATAAGATCCCCTACCAGTATAGGAAAACTAACATGGGGGGAAATGATGCGGGGAAAATCCATACAGCAAACACAGGCTGTATAAGCGGAGGGATTTCTATTCCCACACGCTATATCCACAGCCCTTCATCTCTTATGTCAAAAGTAGATTATGACAATACCCTAGCTTTACTTTTAGCAATTTTAAAGGAATATAAGGAGGATAAATTCTAATGAGTATAAATGTAGAATTATTAAAAAAATTAACTAAAGAGTTTGGACCTTCTGGTAATGAAGAAAAAATTCGAGAGCTTATTAAGGAAGAAATTAAAGACTATGTAGACTCTATAGAAGTAGATGCCTTGGGAAATTTAATAGGTAGGAAAAAGGGTAAGGGAAAGAAGATTATGATTTCAGCCCATATGGACCAGATTGGCTTTATAATTACTGATATAGACAAGGAAGGCTTTTTAAGGTTTGGAAACATCGGGGGTATTTCACCCAAGGTTTCTTTATCCCAAAGGGTCATTTTTAACAATGGGACTATAGGGGCTATTGATTCAGAGCCCATAGAGGGAAAAGATAAGTTAAGTTTAGATAAGATGTATATAGACATTGGGGCAAAAGATAAACAAGATGCAGAAAAACAGGTAAGTATCGGAGATATGTGTATTTATTATAGTGATTTTTCTGAAAACGACAATGTTGTATTTACCCCCTATTTAGATGATAGGGTAGGGTGTTTTGTAGCTATCGAAGCTTTAAAAAACATAGAAAATACCGATAATGACTTATACTTTGTCTTTAGCATCCAAGAGGAAGTGGGCTTAAGGGGGGCTAAGACAGCTGCCTATGGGATTGACCCTGATCTTGGGATAGCAATAGATGTAACAACCCATGGCGATACTCCAAAGGCTAAATTATTTGCCGTTTCTTTGCACAAGGGGGCTGCTATTAAGGTAAAGGATAACTCAGTTATATCACACCCTCTAGTTAGGGAGACCTTAAAGACCCTAGCAAAAGAAAAGTCTATACCCTATCAACTAGAAGTTTTAGAATTTGGGGGTACAGATACAGGTGCTATCCATATATCTAAGACAGGGGTACCTGCAGGGGCTATTTCTATTCCTACAAGGTATGTACATTCAACTGTTGAAATGGCTTCAAAGGAAGATATAAAAAATTGTATTTTACTTTTAAAGGAATTTTTAATATACAAACATTAATTTTTATTTACAAAATGAGGAGATAGTTTAATGAAAAAGTTTTTAATAAATACATTTGGATGTCAAATGAATGAGCATGACTCCGAAAAGATAGCTTGGATTTTAGAAGGGATGGGCTATAAGCAAAGTTTGGATAGGTATGAGGCAGATATTATAATTTTTAATACCTGTGCTGTAAGAAAAAGTGCCGAAGACAAGGTCTTTGGTCAATTGGGTGAATACAAGGCCCTAAAGAGGGAAAGGCCAGATGTTATAATTGGTATTTGTGGTTGTATGATGCAAAGGGAAGATATTAGGGAGTACTTTTTATCTAAACACAAGCATATAGACCTTGTCTTTGGGACTAATAACATACACAAGCTACCCCAACTTATTCAAAGGCGATTTGAAACAAATAAGACAGTTATAGATATAGTTGAAGATACAAGGGAAATTAAAGAAGATATAAATGCAGATAGGAAGTATGATTACAAGGCCTTTGTAAATATAAATTATGGATGTGATAATTTTTGTACCTATTGTATAGTACCCTATACTAGGGGCAGGGAAAAGTCTAGGGACCCTGAGATTATCTTAGATGAGATAAGAAACTTAAGCAAAGGCGGTTGTAAGGAAGTTACCCTTCTAGGTCAAAATGTCAATTCCTATGGTAACACCCTAGATAGGCCCTATAGTTTTCCACAATTATTAGATGAAGTTAATAAAATTGATGGTATTGAGAGGATAAGATTTATGACCTCCCACCCCAAGGATTTTTCGGATGAATTAATAAAAAGGTATAAGACCCTAGATAAACTTTGTCCCCACTTACACCTGCCAGTCCAATCTGGATCCAATAAGATTCTTAAGGCTATGAATAGGAAGTATACTAGGGAAGAATATTTAAATAAAATTGCAAGGATTAAAGAAATGCTACCTAATCTTGCAATTACTACAGATATTATAGTGGGCTTTCCAGGAGAAAGTGAAGAAGACTTTAAAGAAACTATAGACCTAGTAAAAGAGGTTAAGTATGACTCAGCCTATACCTTCCTCTACTCTATTAGGGAGGGTACCATAGCAGCAAAGATGGAAGACCAGGTCCCAGATGAGGTTAAACATAAGAGATTTCAAATCTTATTAGATACTCTTAATGAAATTGGTTTAAAGCACAATGAAAATCTAATAGGGACTATACAAAAGGTACTGGTTGAAGAAATTAGTAAAAACGATGAAAGTCAACTAAGTGGTAGGGCAGAAAGTTCTAAAATTGTCCATTTTGTTGGGGATGAAAATTTAATTGGTAAAATTGTAAACGTTAGAATAGATAGCGTAAATACATTTACACTTAAAGGAAGTCTTATCGACTAGGAGGAAACAATGGGCCAATTAACACCTATGATGAAACAGTATGTAGAAACTAAGGAAAAATACCCTGATGCCTTGTTATTTTTTAGGTTGGGAGATTTTTATGAAATGTTTTTTGAAGATGCTATAACAACCTCTCGAGAACTAGAAATTGCCCTAACTAAAAGGGAATGCGGATTAGATGAAAAGGCTCCCATGTGTGGGGTCCCCCACCATGTAGCTGAAACCTATATATCAAGGTTGGTGGATAAGGGCTATAAGGTTGCAATTTGTGACCAAGTAGAAGACCCTGCCCTTGCAAAGGGTCTGGTAAAGAGGGAGGTAGTTAGGGTAGTTACTCCAGGTACAATACTGGATACAAATATTTTAAGTGAAAAATCAAATAACTTTCTTGCCAGCATTTTTTTGGATTCTTTTGGTGGTGGAATTTCCTATGTGGACCATTCGACAGGTGAAATGTTAACTACAGAATTTATAGGTGAACAAGAAATAACATCTAATGCAATATTAGACGAACTTGGTAAGATAATGCCCTCTGAGCTTATAATAAACCCAAACTTGGCAGATGATAAAAAAGTATACAATACAATAAAAAATAAGATAGGGCCCTTTATTAACATTGTAGAAGATGAAGGCTTAGATATTTCTGTATATACAAATGAAGTAAATGATTTTTTTAAAAAATATTCAAAGCCAAAGGTAGATTTAAATAGCAAGATATATTCCCTTATATCAGCTGCCAGACTAATAAGGTACCTAAAGTCAACCCAGTTTTCTGCCCTCTTGCATATAACTGATATTACCTACTATGAACCCGAACAGTATATGCTAATGGACATAGCTACTAGGACCAACCTTGAAATTCATGAAACTATGAGAAGAAGGGATAAAAAGGGTGCCCTTATAAGCATACTAGATAAGACTAAGACAGCTATGGGGGGAAGACTTTTAAAAAAATGGTTAGAAAGGCCCCTAATAGATAAAAAACTTATAAATAAGAGACTTGATATGGTAGAATTTCTTACCAAGGACCCCTTTATATCTGAAGAGCTAAAGGATATCTTAAAGGACATATACGATATTGAAAGGTTATCTAGTAAAATCACTAATGGAAATTGCAATGCGAGGGATATGATAGCCCTTAAGCAATCAATTAAAGACTTACCCAATGTAAAAGAAATTCTTTTAAAAACCAACCAGGATCAATTTATAAAAATTCAAAATGAACTAGATCCCCTTAGGGATGTATTTAAACTTATTGATGATTCATTAAATGAGGATCCCCCCATATCATTAAAGGAGGGGGGGCTAATAAAGAAAGGCTTTAATAAAGACTTAGATGACCTTAGAACAAGCTCTACCCATGGTAAAAAGTGGCTAGCAAGACTAGAAGAAGAGGAAAAAGAAAAGACCGGAATTAAGGCTTTAAAGGTTGGCTATAATAGGGTAAGTGGCTATTACATTGAGATCAGAAAGACTAGTCTTGAAATGGTGCCAGACTACTTTATAAGAAAACAAACCCTTGCTAATGCTGAAAGGTACTACACAGAAGAATTAAAGGAAATTGAGGGTAAAATCCTAGGAGCCCAGGATAAGTCAGTAGAATTAGAATATCAAATATTCCAAGAAATTAGGGACCTTGTAAAAAAAGAAATAATAAGACTTCAAAAAACTAGCAGATTACTTGCTATAATTGATGTCCTCTTAAGCTTTTCCACTGTAGCTAACTCAAATAACTTTACAAGACCCCTTCTTAATAACAAGGGGATTATAGACATAAGGGATGGGAGGCACCCTGTAGTAGAAGAAACAATAGACCACCACTTATTTGTTCCTAATGACTCTTATATGGACACTAGACATAATATGATTCATATAATTACAGGCCCTAATATGGCTGGTAAGTCAACCTATATGAGGCAAATTGCAATTATTACCCTCCTAGCCCAAATAGGGTCTTTTGTACCTGCAAAAAAAGCTGACATAGGGATAGTTGATAGGATATTTACAAGGATAGGGGCATCTGATAACCTATCCCAAGGTGAAAGTACCTTTATGGTTGAGATGAATGAAGTATCAAATATTTTAAAACATTCTACCAAGGATAGTCTTTTAATTTTAGATGAAGTTGGAAGGGGAACTAGCACTTATGATGGGCTAAGCATAGCTTGGGCTGTAGTTGAGCATATTGGACTTAATATTGGGGCTAAAACCCTATTTGCTACCCACTACCATGAACTTACCCAGCTAGAAGCTAAGATAAAGGGGATAAAAAATTATACCATAACTGCACAAGAACAAGGTGATGACATTATATTTTTGCGTAAGGTAATAGAGGGGGCAACCAATCAAAGTTATGGGATTCAAGTAGCAAAGTTAGCAGGTATAGATAGGAGCGTTATAGATAGGGCAAATGAAGTTTTAAGATTAATTGAAGGAAGTCATAACTTTAAACCCTATGAGGAAAAAGAAAGCCATAAGTCAAAACAATTAAACTTAAATGACTATAAAAAAGATTTCTTTATAGATAGAATAAAAAATGTAAATGTAAATGACCTAACACCCATGGATGCACTAAATATCCTTAACAATTTGGTTTTAGATGCAAAAAAGCTAAAGGAGTAATGTATGAGCAAAATAAAAGTATTAGATTACAATACCATATCTCAAATAGCAGCTGGGGAAGTTATAGAAAGACCTGCATCTATAGTTAAAGAATTAGTTGAAAATTCAATTGATGCAGGGGCTAGTCAAGTAAGTATTGAAATTGAAGATTCAGGGATTTCCCTAATTAGGGTTACAGATAATGGTGAAGGTATGACTAGGGATGACTTAAGTCTAGCCTTTCAAAGGCATTCAACAAGTAAACTTAGGTCCATAGAGGACCTTCATTCTTGTTATACAATGGGCTTTAGGGGGGAGGCCTTATCAAGTATAGCTAGTGTTTCTAAAACAGAAGTTTTAAGTCGTACAAAAGATGACCTATCTGGTATAAAAGCAAGTTTAATAGATGGACAAATACTTGGTTTTGAAACTATTGGAGCACCTCTTGGAACAACTATGATTGTTAAAGACCTATTTTACAATGTCCCTGTAAGGAGGAAATTTTTAAAATCAAAAAATGTTGAGGAAAACTACATTATGAATACCCTTACAAAACTAGCCATAGGCAATCCAAATATATCCTTTAAGTACATTAAGGATAACAAGGTGGTATTTACAAGCTTGGGTTCAGGGGATGTTATTAACACTGTTTTTCAGCTTTTAGGTAAAAACAATGCTAGGGGCTTTAAGCAAATTAAGGTTGAATATGATGATTTTAACCTAGAAGGCTTTATTTCTGATAACACCCTTTATAGGTCAAATAGAAATCACCAATACTTATATGTTAATAAGAGGTATGTCATAGACTATAGAATTTCTAAGATTATAGAAAACCAGTATAAGTCACTTAGACCTATAAATAAGTACCCCTTGTTTATCTTGTTTATTTCTATAGACCCATCTCAAATAGATGTAAATATTCACCCTACAAAGCAGGAAATTAAGTTTATTTCGGACTCATTAATCTATGATAACCTAGGTAGGGCTATTAAAATAGAATTAAACAAGTCTTTTAATATACCAAAGGTTAATTTTTCTCCTAAAAAACAAGAAAAAGAAGATTTCCCTTTGCTTTGGGACCTTGAAGTTAGTAAAGACTTAGAAAAAGAAGATAAGGATGAAGAAAGAGAAAATAAGGAAACAATAGTTTTTAAGGACTTATCTAATATAGACTTTGTTAGTAATATGGATGATGAGAAAGAAGTTATAAGTAGTGAGTTAGTTAAAGAAGAAGCTAATGAAATAGAATATAAAAAGGATGAGGATGTAAAGTCTTTTCCTAGCTTAAGACCAATTGGCTTAGTATTTAAAACCTATATTTTAGCAGAAGATACCTTAAACCAATCTCTTTATATAATTGACCAGCATGCGGCCCACGAAAGAGTTATGTATGAAAGGTATCTAAATGAGTATAGGAACGAAAAAATAAGTATCCAGCAAGTTTTAAGTCCTGAGCTTATAGAATTAAGTAGGGTTGAAATTAACAAGGCTAAGGATAATTTAAAACACTTTAGGGCTTGTGGTTTTGATATTGAATTATTTGGAGATAATTCCTTAATCTTAAGAGGGATACCTATGATTTTTGGCAGCCCTCATGGAAGTAAGCTCTTTATGGAAATTTTGGATGACTTAGAAAACAATATACCAGGGGCATATGAAACAAGGGTCCATAAGATTATTAAACTAGCATGTACAAGTGCTATTAAGGCTGGGGATTCAATGTCTTTAGTAGAAATACAAGGGCTTTTTGATGATCTTTCAAAGTGTGAAAATCCTTATACCTGTCCCCATGGTAGACCTACAATAATTGAAATGACAAAGCAAGAATTAGAAAAGAGATTCCTTAGAATTTAATAGGCGGTGGGTATGAAAGAGAAATTAGTAATAATAACAGGTCCAACTGCTGTTGGCAAAACTGATGTATCAATAAAATTAGCAAAGAAATTAGGTGGGGAGATTATATCCGCAGATTCCATGCAAATATACAAGTACATGGACATAGGGACTGCTAAGGTTAAAAAAGAAGAAATGGATGGGATAAAACACCATTTACTAGACTTTATTGAGCCTGATGAAGACTTTAGCGTGGCAAGTTATAAAGAAAAAGCAACAAAGATAATAACAGAAATTAACAAGTCTAACAAAATCCCTTTTATTGTTGGGGGAACTGGCTTATATATAAATTCACTTGTTTATGATCTTGACTTTATAGATGTAAAAGCGGATGAAGAACAAAGAAGAAAGTATGAAGATATGGCTAAAAGATATGGAAAGGCCTACTTATTGGACCTATTAAGAAAAATAGACCCCCTTACAAGTTCTAAATATAATGAGAACGACACCCAAAGAATTGTTAGGGCCTTAGAAGTATATGATAAAACTGGGATAAGAATGAGTGAACAAGCTAAAAACTTTAGAAGGCCCACAGAAAAATACCAAGTTCTTATGTACTGCCTATACTTAAATAGGGAGGATTTGTATTCAAGGATCAATAAAAGGGTTGATATTATGATAGAAGATGGTTTGCTTAACGAAGTAGAGGACCTCTTAAATAGGGGGTATTCTAAAAATCTTCCATCTATGAAGGCAATTGGTTACAGGGAATTAATCAGGCACCTAGAGGGAGAGTGGAGTCTGGATGAAGCTATAGGTAAGATAAAACAATTTTCAAGAAACTATGCAAAAAGGCAATTAACCTGGTTTAGGAGAGATGATAGGATAAATTGGATTGATATTGATGATTTTAAAAACCAGGAAGACCTAGTAAATTATATAGAAGAGGACATACTTAATAAGTATAAGGATATGGACTAGGTATAGATAAATTAAATTTAAAGGAGTTCTTATAAGAGATGAAGGAGTTAACGGTTAATTATTTGTGCGAAAAGTTTAAGGTCAAAAGAGAGGTTATAGAATATATAAATCAAATTGAAGCAAGTATTAAGGAGGGCTTTTTAGACCTTGATGAAATAAGGGAGTACAATCAATTTAAAGTAATTACTAGTATGCAAGAAAATAAATTATCTTCCTCTGATTTTCATTGGACTACTGGCTATGGTTATGGAGATATAGGGAGAGACAAGGTTGAAAGTATTTATGCCCAGGTTTTTAAGGCTGAATCTGCCCTAGTTAGACCTTCTATAGCATCTGGGACCCATGCCCTTAGCTTAACTCTTTCAGGGATCTTAAGGCCTGGTGACCACTTACTTTATATAAGTGGAGAGCCCTATGATACCCTTTTAAAGGTAATTGGTACAAAAGATAAGGAAGCTGGCAGCCTCTTAGAATATGGTATTAGTTATGATTATATCCCCTTAAAAGAAAATCAAATTGACCTTCATGCTAGTTTACTAGGGATTAAGGAAAATACAAAACTTATCGCTATACAAAGGTCAACTGGCTATAGTGATAGGAGGGCCTTAACAATTGATGAAATAGAAGCTAGCATTAAAAAAATCAAAGAAAACCACCCAAATATTTTAATTATGGTTGATAATTGTTATGGTGAATTTTTAGAAAATAGGGAGCCAATAGAAGTTGGGGCTGACCTTGTAGCAGGGTCTTTAATTAAAAATCCAGGGGGTGGCATAGCCCTTTCAGGGGGTTATATAGTAGGCAAGGAATATTTGATTGATAAGATAGCTAATAGGCTAACTGCACCAGGCCTTGGCCGGGATACAGGTTTGACCTTTGGGACCACTAGAACTACTCTCCAGGGACTTTTTCTAGCCCCCCATATAGTTATGGAAGCTGTTAAAGGGGCTATTTTATTTGCAAATGTATACCATAAGCTAGGTTTTAATGTAGTACCAAAGATAGATGATAAGAGAAGTGATATAATCCAAGGGATTGAACTAGGTTCTCCCCAAAGGATAAGTGAATTTTGCAAGGGGATTCAGGCAGCTTCTGCTGTGGATTCTTATGTAACTCCAGAAGCTTGGGATATGCCAGGCTATAGTGACAAGGTTATTATGGCAGCAGGAGGCTTTATTGAGGGTAGTTCTATAGAACTAAGCGCAGATGGGCCCTTAAGAGAGCCCTATTATGCTTACTACCAGGGGGGGCTAACCTATGACCAGTGTAAGCTTGGGGCAATTATGTCTTTAAATAACTTGTATGTAAATGACTTAGTAAAGTTAAGATAAAAAAACTTCAGATTTTACTCTGAAGTTTTTTTAATAAAATTAATACCTCCTGTATAAACCCTTGACTTTACCAAGGATTACAACATCTCTTGAATATATGGGTTCCATAAATTGATTTTCCGGTTGGAGTCTAATCCTATCATTTTCCTTAAAAAACCTTTTTACAGTTGCTTCTTCCCCTAGAAGGGCAACTACTATATCTCCATTGCGGGCGGTAGCTTGTTCCTTAACTAATACCAAGTCTCCATCCATTATACCTGCATCAATCATACTTTCACCCTTTACCTTAAGCATAAAGACTTCATCATCATTAACTTCATCCATAGGGATGGGATAAGTATCTTCTACATTTTCGAAGGCCAGTATGGGAACACCTGCTGTTACTTGACCTAAGATAGGTACATCTACAGTTTTCTTTTTAGCCATGAAATAATCATTTTCATATTCTACTATTTCTATGGCCCTGGGTTTGGTTGGGTCCTTTCTAATATAGCCCTTTAACTCTAAGGTAGTCATGTGGGCATGAACGGAAGAGGGGGACTTTAAATTTACCCCATCGCATATTTCTCTTATGGTTGGGGGGTAACCCTTATTAGAAGTTTCTTTTTTTATATATTGTAAAATTTCAGTTTGTTTTTTAGTTAAGTTCTTATACATAAAAACCACCTCACTATGTTTTTATCGCTTCTTTAGTTGATTATAACATAGTTATTTAAGATAAGCAAACAAGAGTTCGATTATTTTAAGATTTTTGTTGACATAGAACATGTGTTTGTGTACAATGAATATAAAGACACAGTCGAACATGCGTACTATAAGAGTGAGGTGACCAATGTGAAAACAAAAAGGTATAGGATCAGGAGTAAATCAAGATTTTTTCTCTTTATAACATTTACATTAGCTTTATTAGCAATTATTGTTATTTCAATAGTTACAAGTACTGGAGCCTATAGTATCCAATCAAGATATGAAACTGAACATTATTGGGTAAAGCAAGGTGACACCCTATGGGATATAGCAAAAGAATTTTCACCAGAGGGTTATGATATAAGGGAAATGATTTATAAAATAAAGGAACAAAATAATATGGATACAAGCATGATATATGAAGGGGCAAGGCTAGAAATACCTCTCTTAGCAAGTAAATAAGAAGTAGGGTGGAAAATAAAATTCACCCTACTTCTTATTTTTTGATAAAGGATTACTTTTAACTGCTTCTCTTAACCTTTCATTGTCAATATGGGTATAGATTTGAGTTGTGGCAACTGATTCATGGCCTAGGATCTCTTGTAGGGCCCTAATATCTACATTGCCATACTTATACATAAGTGTTGCAGCAGTATGTCTTAGCTTATGGGTAGAGTAGATTTCTGTGTCTAAGCCAGATTTTTCTAAGTACTTGTCAATCATATGCTGGATGGCCCTGTTACTTATCCTAGTCTTTCTCTTACTTAAAAACAAGGCTTTCTCATAAGGAACATGGGGTCTTAATTGTTTATAATCGTTTATGGCTTCTACGCAGCCCTCGTTTAAAAATATAGTTCTTTCTTTGTTTCCTTTTCCAATTACCGTTAGGGTATCATCATTACTAACCTTATCTAAATCTATACTAGTAAGTTCAGCAAGTCTTAAACCACAATTTAAAAATAGCATAACAATAGCATAATCCCTGTTACGGTAAAAGTCGTTGGGATTTGCTAAAATTGTCTTTAAGAAATTTTCAGCTTGTTCTAGGGAAAGATAAACAGGATGCCTTATATCAGTTTTAGGAAATTCAAGATTTAAGGCAGGGTTTGTTTCTATAAGGTTAACCCTAGAATGAAGGTACTTAAAAAAGGACCGAATGGAGGCAACTTTTCTAGCCCTAGTAGAATTACTGTTTGAACGTTTTTTATCAGTATAAGATATGTAGGCAAATAAATCTTGTATATCAACTTCTTTAATTAAATTAATTTCAATGTCATCAATTTCAATTTCATCAAATGGAATTGAAGTATCAACTAATTTATAGCGAATCTTAAGAAACCTTAAGAAAGTTCTTAAGTCAAAGTAATATTCT
>CAZSLV010000016.1:0-26464 GCA_964607545.1 uncultured Gudongella sp.
GCCCAAGGGCGCTTTTTTAACAAGGGTGGGTTAATATGCAAAAGATAAAATGTTCTTGGAAAGACAATATGGCTTTTCTAGCCCAAGACGAATTTGGACATTCAGTTATTATGGACTTAGGAGAGGATTCAGGAGGTAAAAATGAAGGCTTTAGACCAATGCCTATGCTTCTAGTAGGTTTAGGGGGTTGTCTAGGCGTTGATGTAAAGATGATTTTAAACAAAATGAAGGTTGAAATAGATTCACTTGAATTAGAAATAGATGGAATTACAGATCAAAGTCAAATTCCAAAGACCTACCAAGAAATTATTGTAACCTTCAAATTTAAGGGTAAAAATTTAGATAGGAAAAAACTAGAGAGAGCAATCTTTTTAGCTGAAGAAAAATATTGTAATGTTAGTGCTATTCTATCTCAAACTTGTAAAATAAATCACAAGATAATTGTAGAATAATAAAATTAATTAAAATGAGATTTATACTGACAATTATAAGGAGTGGGCAAAAGAATGAATAAAGAAAAAGTGTTAAGTTTAGCAAAAGAACTACAAGAAGTATTAGTTTCAAATAGGAGATACCTCCATCAAAATCCAGAATTATTTATGGAACTACCAAAGACAGTCGATTTTGTCCAAGCAAAACTTAAAGATATGGGTATAGAATCTAGTAAGCTTGCTGGTGGAGTGGTTGCTAATATTGGAGATTATACTCGTGGCAAGACCATACTCCTTAGGGCTGATATGGATGCTCTTCCAATAAAAGAAGAAACAGGTCTTTCTTTTGCATCCACAAATGATGCTATGCATGCATGTGGCCATGATGTCCATACAAGTCTTTTACTTGGGGCAGCAAAGATTTTAAAAGAAAATGAAAATTTAATAAAAGGCAATGTAAAGTTGATGTTTCAACCAGGAGAGGAAATTCTTGCTGGCGCAAAGGCCATGGTTGATCAAGGAGTTTTAGAAAATCCTAAAGTAGATGCAGCAATGATGATACATGTATTTTCAGGATTTGATGTAGAGCCTGGAAAATTATTAGTCCCTAAAGAAGGGGCTGCATCTATGGCACCAGATGAGTTCCATATTTACATTCAAGGAAAAGGGGGCCATGGTGCTATGCCCCATACTACTGTGGACCCTTTAAACATAGCATCCCACACCCATATAGCCCTTCAGGAACTTATTAGTAGGGAAACAAATCCTGGAGAAAAAGCAATTTGTATTGTAGGGCATATGTCTGGTGGAGAAGCTGGCAATGTTATGCCTGATACAGCTAAGATGGTTGGTAGTATAAGGACTGTAAATCCTCAAACCCGTACTTTTTTAAAGAATAGGATTGTTGAAATAAGCGAGGGGATAGCAAGTTTATTTAGAGGGAGTGCTAGGGTAGAATACACAGTTCAGTGCCCATCAGTTATTAATAATAAAGAAATGAGAGAGCTTGGCAAAACTTGGGGAGAAGAACTTTTTGGATCTGAAAACGTAGAAGCCCTTGATAAATATATGGATGGTGGTATGTTAAGTGGGTCAGAGGATTTTTCTTTTATTAGCGAATTAGTTCCTTCCTTTATGACTATTATGTCAATGGGTAGTATAAAAGATGGGTTTGAGTTTTCACACCACCATCCAAAAACCGATTTTGATGAAAATGAATTTTATAAGGGAGCGGCATATTATGCATATTATGCTTTAAAATATTTAGACTTATAATTAGAGATTAAAAAATCTTAAAGGGGTGTTATACAATGAAGACAAATTTAAATAGGATAAAGAAAGATATAGAAGAACTATCTAAATTTAACAGCTCTACTGAAGGTGGCTTAACTAGGTTTTCACTTACAAAAGAGGATAAAATGGCCAGAGACTATTTAAAGGGAGAACTAGAAAAATTAAACTTGAAAATTTATGAAGATCCTGCTGGGACTTTATTTGGAAGAAAACAAGGTAGCGATAAAAATGCTAAGACAATTTTAATTGGGTCCCACTTTGATTCTGTCAAAAATGGTGGAAATTTCGATGGTCCAGCTGGAGTTGTTATGGCATTAGAAATAATGAGAACTTTAGATGAAAATAATGTGTCTTTAAAGAACTCTTTAGAATTTGTAGCTATGATAGAAGAAGAAGGCGGTAGGTTTGGTTCAGGTGTATTTGGAAGCCGAGCTATGGTTGGCCTAGTAGACTATGAGCAATTAGAAAAGAACAAAGATAAAGATGGAATTTCCATGGCAGAAGCCTTTAGAGATTTCGGATTCGACCCAAGCAAAATCAAAGAGGCAAAAAAGGATAAAGAAGAAATAAAGGCATTTATAGAGCTTCATATAGAACAAGGTCCCATCTTGGAAAAAGAATCAAAAGATATTGGTATAGTTGAGTTTATTGTAGGTATTAATGAGTTTCGCGTTACAATCTCAGGAAAAGCTGACCATGCAGGTACAACGCCAATGGATATGAGATCTGATGCAGTTTTAGCAGCTTCGAAAATTATTTCTAAGACAGGTGAATATGCTATGGCAGAAAATAACGGCACGGTTGTAACTGTAGGAGTATTAGAGGTTAAACCTGGAGCTGCAAATATAGTAGCAAAGGAAGCTGTGTTTACTGTAGATATTAGGTCTAAATCCAAAGAGAGCATAGAGTCTGTAAAGGCTAAGATAATAAAAGACTTAGAAAAGATCACGAAGGAAACTGCGACAAGCTTTGAAATTTCTGAAATGCTAAATGCTTCTCCTGTGGAAATGAATCCATCTATTGTAGAAATGTTCAAAAAGAGTGCAGAGGAAATTGGATTTTCATACAAAATGATGTTAAGTGGGGCAGGGCATGATGCTATGATTATGTCTCAGATTACAGATGTTGGTTTAATTTTTGTACCAAGTAAAGATGGTAAAAGTCATTCTAAGGACGAATGGACAGACTATGACCAATTACAAAAGGGCATAGAGCTAGTTTATGATACGATTGTTAAATTGGGGGATGAATAAAAAATGAATGTAAAAGACTTAGCCTTAAAATATAAAGATTATGCTGTTATGATGAGAAGGGAATTCCACATGAATCCCGAGCCAAGCATGAAAGAATTCAATACACAAAAAAGAATAATAGAAGAATTAGAAAAGATGGGTTTAGAGCCTATTAAATCAGGAGGTACTGGAGTAGTAGCTACTATAAAAGGTAGAGGTGATGGTAAAACCATAGCCTTAAGGGCAGATATGGATGCACTTGAAGTTGAAGAGACAAATGAGACTGAATACAAGTCTAAAATTGATGGCATGATGCATGCCTGTGGCCATGATGGTCATATGGCAAGTCTATTAACAGGTGCAAAAATATTAATAGATATGAAAGATGAATTTAAAGGGAATGTTAGACTTCTTTTTCAACCAGGAGAAGAAGTTGCCCAAGGTGCTCTTGCAATGATTAAAGATGGAGCTCTTGAGGGAGTAGATGGTGCATTTGGAATACACATATGGAATGATTGTGAGGTTGGCAAGGTTTCTATTGAAGCTGGGCCAAGGATGGCTTCTGCTGGTATGTTCAAGATTTTTGTAACCGGAAAGGGTGGGCATGGTTCAATGCCTCATCAAGGAGTAGATGCAGCAGTTGTGGCATCGGCCATAGTGATGAATTTACAAACCATAGTAAGTAGAGAAATTTCTCCTCTAGATCCAGCTGTAGTAAGCGTAGGTACTTTAAGGGCTGGTTCAAGATGGAATGTAATAGCAGGAGATGCATCTATGGAGGGGACTACAAGATGTTTTAGTATTGAAGTTAACAATGGTTTTGAAGAACAAATTAGAAGAATTGCAGAAAACACAGCTAAAAGCTACGGAGCAGAAGCTAGGCTAGAGTATACCCAAATGGTATTGCCAACTATTAATGACCCAAAAATGTCAGAGATAGGTGAGGAAGCTGTTAGAAAAATTGGCGGACAAGATTCTTTAATTAAGTTTGAAAAGACTACAGGAGGAGAAGATTTCGGTTTCTTTGCAGACCACTGCCCAACTGCTTTTGCTTTTGTAGGTTCTAGGAATGAAGAAAAACTTCCATATTTTCCCCACCACCATCCAAAATTTGATATTGATGAAGATGGTATAGTAACAGCCGCTGCCCTATATGCTCAATATGCACTTGAATTTTTAAATAAATAGAAAATATAAAACCAGCTCAAAAAATGAGCTGGTTTATATTATATTTTAACTTGATGGTAAACTTTCTTACCCTTTTTAATTAAGATTTCTCCATCCTTAAAATCATCTAGGCTGATTATAAGACCTACATCCTCTACTTTTTTGCCATCAATACTTAAGCCACCTTGTTCTATCAACCTTCTACCTTCTCCATTTGATTTAATAAGGCCGACATTTCTCATTAAGTCTAAGACCCCTATTCCACCTTCAATTAGGTCCTTATTAACAAGGGAGGAGGGAATATCACTTAAGTCATTGCCATCTGCAAAGAGGGCCTTAGAGGCCTTAAGGGCTTTTTCTGCTTCTTCCTTGCCATGAATTAGGCTTGTTACTTCAAGGGCTAATCTTTCTTTAGCAAGGTTAATTTCTGAGCCTTCAACATTTGTTAAGTCCTCTATTTCTTCAAGGGGCATAAAGGTAAGAAGGGATAAGAACTTCTTAACGTCCCTATCATCTACATTCCTCATATATTGGAACATTTCATAGGGGGAAGTTTTTTCCTTGTCTAGCCAAATAGCTCCTTTTTCAGTCTTCCCCATCTTACTTCCTGAAGCAGTAGTAAGAAGCTTAAAGGTCATCCCATAAGATTGACCCTGTTCTAGCTTTCTAATAAGCTCATAGCCTCCAAGTATATTTGACCATTGGTCTGACCCACCAAGTTGAAGTTTACACCCAAGGGTCCTATAAAGGTGTAGGAAGTCATAGCTTTGCATTAGCATATAGCCAAACTCAAAAAATGTTAGGCCATGTTCAAGCCTGTTCTTGTAGCAATCAAAATTTAGCATCCTGTTTACTGAAAAATGAACTCCAATCTCCCTCATAAAATCTACAAAGTTAAGGTCCATTAACCAATCTGCATTGTTGACCATAAAAGCCTTGCCACCTGAAAAATCTAAGAACTGGGAAAGTTGTTCTTTAAACCTTGATGCATTATAATCTATCATTTCTCTTGTTAAGACCTTTCTCATATCAGACTTGCCAGAAGGGTCTCCAATCATAGTTGTCCCTCCACCCAATAATGCTATGGGCCTATGGCCTGCCTTTTGCATATGCATCATAACCATTACCTGGATAAAATGCCCCAGGGTTAAACTATCTGCAGTTGCATCAAAACCAATGTAAAAGGCAACGGATTCTTTTTCTAAAAGTTCCTTTAATTCATCTTCATGGGTGCATTGGTCAACATAGCCCCTTTCATTTAGCACATCGTAAATATTTTTCATACAATATCCCCTTTCCAAAAAAATAAGGGCTTACTCATCTAAAGGACGAGTAAACCCGTGGTACCACCTTAATTTGCGTAAAGCCTCATATCACATAGAGTGTGAAATTCCATAAGACTCTAGATTTGTAATTCGAATTTTTCTGTCGGCTTTCACCCCTTTGCCAACTCTCTTTATATTTAAAAAATTCTACTTTATCCTTCACAGTCTTTATTAATTTAACCCTATATTAATATAAGTAGGGTTTATTGTCAAGAAAAAAGAGGGTCTTAACCCTCTAATTTTAGCTCTGCTGAATTTTCCCATAGGCCATGAATGTTGCAATAGCTTGTTGCATAGATTGTACCTGCAGAAGGCACTTTAAATTTTGTGTAAACATCGAATGAAGTAAGTACATCATACTCTCCGTGTGCCGAGAAATTATGTGTTGCAACTTCAACAGGGAACTTGCTGTTTTCTGGTTTAAAATAAACCTTAACCCAAACTATATGGTGTTCAAAAACATTTGGATGAGGTATTTCTTCACCTATAACAACCCTTACCCCTATTTCTTCACCTGGCTTAGCAGCCTCTGGTGCATGTATTACAGGCACATGTTTCTCGCCCTTCCAATCTCCACTTTGATAAAAATTTCCAATTGACATAAATATCCTCCTTTAAATTTTAATAGTTTCTAAAATCTTTATACCCCAGAAATTAGGAAAATCACAAATAAATTATTAATAAGAGGTATAATTGAGTATAATATAGGAAAGAGGGGAGATAGGACAATGGAGAAAATGGATTTAATTGCAACAACAACCTTTGGTTTAGAAGCTGTTGCCAAAAGAGAGTTGATAGGACTTGGAATAGAAGATATAAGGGTAGAAAATGGGAAGGTAAAGTTTAAGGGTAGTCCAGAGGACCTAGTAAGGGCTAATGTATGGTTAAGGACTGCAGAAAGAGTCTTAATAGAAGTAGGGGAGTTTGAAGCCACTGAATTTGATGAATTATTTGAAAAAACAAAAGCCCTAGCTTGGGAAGACTATATACCTGAAAATGGCAACTTTATGATTGATGGAAAGTCCATAAATTCTAAGTTGTTTTCAATTTCAGATTGTCAAAGAATAGTAGAAAAGGCCATTGTTGAAAGATTAAAAACAGTGTATCCTCGTGACTGGTTTGAAAAGTCTGGCCCTAGGTATAGGATAGAAGTAGCCTTGTTAAAAGATGTTGCTACCCTTACCCTTGATAGCTCTGGTGAGGGACTCCATAAAAGAGGCTACAGGGACAGAGCAGGAGATGCTCCTTTAAAAGAAACCTTGGCTGCTGCCATGGTCTATCTTAGCTTTTGGAATAAGGATAGGGTTTTGTTAGACCCATTTTGCGGGGCAGGAACCATTTTGATAGAGGCTGGCATGATAGGAAAAAACATTGCGCCTGGCCTAGATAGAGACTTTGATGGTGAAAACTTTCACTTTATAGATAAGGACATTTGGGATAATGTTAGAACAGAAGCCTATAGGAGAATAAATCATGATATAAAGCTAGAATTATTAGGTGCAGATATTGATAAGAGGTCCATTCTAAGAGCTAGGGATAATGCTGCTAAGGTTGGCTTAGAAAATGATATATCATTTTTTATGAAGGATATGAGGGATATAGACCTTTTAGATAATTATGGGGTAGTAATAACTAATCCACCCTATGGGGAAAGAATGGGTGAAAAAGAAGAAGCGGAAATACTCTATAAGGACTTTGGGGAAAAGTTTAGAAAACTTGAAACTTGGTCTATATACGCCATTACCTCTAATGAAAATTTTGAAAGCTTATATGGGAAAAGGGCAGATAAAAAGAGAAAATTATACAATGGAAGAATAAAGGTAGACTACTACCAATACTATGGTCCAAGGCCAAAATAAGGGGAGGCAAAATAAGATGGGAATTTATACAAAGGGTGGAGACAAGGGAAAGACCTCATTATTTGATGATAAGAGGGTTACAAAAGATGATATTAGGGTTGAAAGCTACGGTACAATCGATGAACTAGGGTCTTTTTTAGGCCTAGCCAAGAATTATGCAATTGATGATGAAGTAAAAGAAAGGGTCTTTAATATTCAAAACAAGCTTTTTACAGTTGCTACAAATTTGGCTACAGAAGACCCAAACAAGGTTAAGTATAAAATCAAGGAAGACGATATACTTGAGTTAGAAGGGATAATAGATATTTACATGGGCAGGTTAAATGATCCAACTGGCTTCATAGTACCTGGATCTAATTTAGCATCTGCATATTTACATGTGGCAAGGACAGTTTGCAGGAGGGCTGAAAGAAGGATAGTTTCCCTTTCTGGCATAGCCCAAGTTGACCCTTTAGTTATAAAATATGTAAATAGGTTATCAGATGTTATATATGCCTTGGCAAGATTTTCAGAAGAGGAACAAAAAAGCGTGAAATACGAATAAAGCTTTAGTTTAAGTCAATTAAATGTATTTTAATATAGTAAAAAAAGAAAGTATAGTATACAATAATAATAGTCACCATAAAAGTGGAGATTAAATGACTAGTGGGTTTAACAAACCTCAAAGAGGTGATTATTATGGAAGAAGATATAAAAATAGCCAATTTGTCTGAAGTTAAAATTATGCTTGACTATAATGTCCTTGAAAGCATGGCTGACTGGGTCAGGGTAGTGGATAAAGAAGGCCTAGTAATATATGCAAACAAGGCTATGAGAAAGGCCCTGGGGGATGACTTTGTTGGAAAGTCTTGCTATAAGGCATATTGCAGGGATGAAAAGTGTAGCTATTGCATTACAAATAGGTCTATAGAAACAGGAGAAACAGTCCAAAAAGAAGAAGTAATCAATGGAAGGTATTTTTCTGTTAAAAGCTCCCCTGTAAAAAACGATTTAGATGTTTCAATTGCTGCAGTTGAGGTTTTTCGGGATGTAACTCGGGAAAGGCAACTTGAACTTGAGTTAATTGAAAAAAATAAGGTGACAAGCAGGGACCTTCAGTTTGCAAGGAGGATACAAGAAAGTATCCTACCAAAGATTGGCAGCATAAATGGCTTGGTTATTGATTATATTTTCCAGCCGTCTGAAATGCTTAGTGGTGACATGTTTGATATATATTATATTGATGAAGCTCATATAGGGATTTATATATGCGATGTTGCAGGACATGGGATAGGAGCTTCCATGCTTACTATGTTTATTAAAAGTACCATGAGGAATATAAAAGAAGAAGTAATAAGTCCTGCCCTTGCCCTTGAAGAATTGCACGATAGGTTTTCTAAATTGGAATTTGATGCAGAAAAATATTTTACAATTTTTTATGGAGTCTACAATAAAATTACTAGAAGTTTTAGGTATGCTAATGCAGGTCATAATTGCTACCCTATTAAATACAATATGGCTGAGGTAGAACCCCTTAAAATAAAGGGTTACCCCATCACTGTCTTATTTGATAAGGTTGACTATAAAGAAAAGGAAATCAAGCTTGAAATTGGGGATAAGATGCTTTTTTACACAGATGGTATAACAGAGGCTAGGGATCATAATGATGTTCAATTTGGAATAGAAGGGATTCTAGGTCAAGTACAAAAAAGTCCCGACAATATTCTAAAAGAAATAGAAGAGAAGTTTATAATCCATAGCTGGGGAGAACAAGATGATGATTATGCTCTAGTGTTGGTAGAAGTTATTGATTAACCTAGAATATTAAGTTCTAGGTTAAAGTTTTTTGAAAAAGGAGGATATTATGCCAATAAAATTTGATTATTCAAAGAGCTTTTTAAAAGACCATGAAGTAGAATACATGAAACCAGCCTTAGAAAAGGCCCATAGGATGTTACATGATGGGACAGGATTTGGAAGTGATTATATAGGTTGGCTTGATTGGACTGAAAAGTATGATAAGGATGAATATGAAAGGGTAAAGTCCCTTGCAAAAGAAATAAGACAAAAAGCACAAGTGCTTTTAGTCATTGGAATTGGAGGGTCCTATCTGGGGGCTAGGGCAGTTATTGATGCTTTAACTACTAGCTTTTACAATTCAGTAAATGATGAAAAAAGAAAAGGGCCTCAAATTATTTTTGTGGGCAACAACCTTTCAACTAAGTATTATAAGGATGTCTTAGACTTAATTGAGGGTAAAGAAGTTTATATAAATGTAATTTCAAAGTCAGGGACCACTACTGAATCAGCTGTAGCCTTTAGAATCTTTAGGGAATACTTAGAATTTAACTATGGAAAAGAAGAAGCTAAAAAAAGGATAATAACAACAACCGATAAGTCAAAGGGAGCTTTAAGAGAACTAGCAGATAAGGAAGGCTATGAGTCCTTTGTTATACCTGATGATATAGGGGGTAGGTATTCTGTCCTAACACCTGTTGGACTTCTTCCAATTGCAGTAGCTGGCATAGATACTGATAAATTACTAGAGGGGGCTAATGATGCTGCTATAGAATATAGCAATCCATACTTAGAGGAAAATCCTTCTTATCAATATGCCATTACTAGGCAGTTGTTAAATAGAAGGGGAAAGGATATAGAAATCCTAGTTACCTATGAACCATCCCTTCAATATATGGGGGAATGGTGGAAGCAGTTATATGGGGAATCAGAAGGAAAAGATGGAAAGGGTATCTTTCCTGCAAGTGTAAATTTTACAGCCGACCTACATTCAATGGGACAATTAATCCAAGATGGAAAGAGGAATATATTTGAAACTGTAATTAATATTAAAGAATCAGAAGATGAGATAATCCTTATTAGGGACCAGGAAAATTTAGATGGGTTAAACTATCTTGAAGGTAAGAGCCTAAGCTTTATAAATGAAAAAGCCATGGAAGGGACCCTACTTGCCCATGTAGAAGGAAATGTACCAAACCTTTTTATTACTATACCAAGGCTAGATTCATATAATATTGGGGCCTTAATCTACTTCTTTGAAAAAGCATGTGCCATATCAGGCTATATTCAAGGAGTAAACCCCTTTGACCAAGAAGGTGTAGAAGCTTATAAGAGAAATATGTTCCGCCTACTTGGTAAGGAAGGTTATTAGTAAAATACTTTAAAGATAGAAGGGAGGAAAAAATGGAATACAAGAATTTGTTATTAAAAAAAGAGGGGAATATTAGTATAATCTCCATTAATAGACCAAAGCAATATAACTCTCTTAACACAGATGTGATAGAAGAGCTTCACTTAGCTGTTGATCACATAAAGGAAGATGAGGATTGCCATGTTTTAATTATAAGTGGAGAGGGCAGTGCCTTTGTTGCAGGTGCAGACATAAGTGAAATGAAAGATATGGATGTACTAGAGGCAAGGGCCTTTGCTAAAAAGGGTCTAGACTTATTTAGAAAAATCGAGACCATGGAAAAACCTAGCATAGCTGCTGTCAATGGCTTTGCCCTAGGAGGTGGTTGTGAGCTAGCAATGGCTTGTGACATAAGGATAGGGTCAAGCAAGGCAAAGTTTGGCCAACCAGAAGTAGGCTTAGGCATAACCCCAGGCTTTGGGGGAACTATAAGACTACCTAGGCTTGTAGGCCTTGGCAAGGCCAAGGAGTTGATATTTACAGGTGAAATTATTAAGGCGGATGAGGCTATGAAAATTGGTTTAATAAACCACCTAGTTGAACCTGAAGACTTAATGGATAAGGCTATGGAGATAGCTAATAAGATTTCTAAAAATGCCCAGCTTGCTGTAAGATATTCTAAGGCAGCCATTAATAAGAATTACGAAGTTGATATTGACACAGGTATAGAAATAGAAAAGAACTTATTTGCCTTATGCTTTGCTAGTCTAGACCAAAAAGAGGGCATGGGGGCTTTTATTGAAAAGAGAAAGCCAGAATTTAAATTAAAATAATGGAGGTTTTGTAATGAAAAAGGTAGGTATTTTAGGTAGAGGTACAATGGCATTAGGAATAGTACAGATATTTGCGCAAAGTGATTTTGAGGTCCTTATATGGGTTAGGTCAATTGATGAAGATAATCCTAGGGCTAGTATAGCCTCTATTGAAAAGGGTTTAAGTAAATTAGTTTCAAAGGAAAGAATAACTCAAGACCAAATGAACACTACCCTAGCCAATATAACTATTACCACTAGGTTTGAAGATGTATCTGAATGCGATTTAATAATTGAAGCTATTTCAGAAGATATGGATATTAAAAAGCAAACATTTAAAAAGTTGGATGGGGTTTGTAAAGAAGATGCTATACTTGCAACAAACACTTCTTCCCTTTCAATAACAGAAATTGCAAACTCAACAAATAGGCCAGACAAGGTAATAGGAATGCACTTCTTTAACCCAGTCCCTCTTATGAAATTAGTTGAAGTTATTAAGGGACTTGCAACTTCAGATGAAACTATGGATAAGATTATGGAACTTTCAAAGACTGTTGGAAAGACCCCTGTTGTAGTTGAAGAAGCCCCTGGCTTTGTAGTAAACAGAATCCTAATACCAATGATAAATGAAGCAGTTGGCATATATGCAGAAGGAGTTGCAAGTGCATCTGACATAGATGAGGCTATGAAGCTAGGAGCAAATCATCCAATGGGACCTTTAGCCCTTGGAGACCTTGTAGGATTAGATGTTTGCCTTGCAATTATGGATGTTCTTTATGAAGAGTTTGGAGACAGCAAATATCGTGCCCATCCACTTCTTAGAAAAATGGTAAGAGGGAATCTTTTAGGTAGAAAAACAAAAGAAGGCTTCTTTAAATATTAATATAGAATTTATTAGACACTACAATTTTAAAAATGTAGTGTCTTTTTTCTACATAATCATAATATTTACTTCCCTTTTTACATTTAGTATAATTAAAAAGTGGTAGGAAAGACTAGCTTTAGAACTTAATATAAATATGGGGGGATAATATGGTATTTAAAATCAAACAAAAACACCCGCTTCTTGTTTCACTTTTTTTAGCATTTGTGACAATCTTATTTATGGTCTTTGCAGGTGTTATAATTACAGTAAGAGGCCTTTTGGATCTTGATGGAATTTTAGTTCAAAGTTTTTTTATCTGGATTTCTGCTATCTTGGGCCTTTTTATTATGAAAAATTCTGACCTTTCATTGAGTCAGTTTGGGTTAAATCTTAAGACTAGGATTAAGAGTAAAAAGATGTTTTGGTTTATCCCCATAATTGTAATTGAAATTATCCCCTTCTTTACAGGCCTAAATAATGAGGTAACACTTAAAGTGTTTTTAATACTTGTCTTATTTAGTATTGGGGTTGGTATAAATGAAGAAATTTATTATCGGGGTTTGATTTTAAAGTTATTAGAAAGTAAAGGAATAAAATACGCCATTATTGTATCTTCCCTCTTATTTGGTCTTGTTCATGCCTTTAACCTACTAGGGGGTAAAAGCCTTACCTACATACTTTTGCAAATTTTATTTGCTACTTTATTTGGTTTTTTATGTGGAGAGATAGCAGTCTTAACAGGTAGTTTGATTATACCCATAGTATGGCATAGCCTCCATGACCTAATAGCCCTAAGTACTAGTCAAGCTTTAGATACAAGTGCAATTTTTATTCTAGGAATTCAAAGCCTTATACTACTTATATATGCAATTTATTTATGGAAGAACATAGATAAATTACATAAAAATGAGATAGCAGATACTTATAAACTTAATAAGGCTGTTTAAATATAGGATATGTTTTTATTAGTTAGAAAGGAATATAATGATAATGACAAAACTTAAAAGAGAATTTTATAGTAGGGATACCCTAACTGTAGCTAAAGACTTGCTGGGTAAGGTCCTGGTCCATAAGGTAGGTGGGATTACTTTAAAGGGTAAAATTGTTGAGACAGAGGCCTACCTTGGACTAGCAGATAAGGCAGCCCATACTTATGGGGGTAAAATTACTAAAAGAGTAGAAACTATGTATGGAAGACCTGGTCATGCCTATGTGTATTTTATATATGGTAAGTACTATTGTTTAAATACAGTAACAGTTAAAGAGGGTGTTCCAGAAGGAGTTCTAATAAGGGGCCTTGAACCCCTAGAGGGTTTAGAAGAAATGGTCTTAAATAGATTCAACAAGGAAATAGGGGAATTAACAAGGTATGAAATGAAAAATATCACCAATGGACCAGGTAAGTTGACCATGGCTATGAATATTGATAGGGAATTAAATAAGGAAGACTTATGTAGGGATAAATTATATATAGAAGAAGGAGAAAAAGAAGACTTTAATATAATTAAAACAACTCGTATTGGTATAGACTATGCAAAAGAAGCTATAGATTATCCTTATAGGTTTTATATAGAGAGTAATCCCTATGTTTCAAAGCTATAAATATAAAAGCCAATAAAGAAAGGTGAGTTTAAATGTCTTATTTATTATTTCAACATTTAAACTACAACTCCATAAAAGATAGTTTATCGTAGGGATGGACGACTCTGTCCATCCGCTTAACCTTGGTAATATAAATTCTTTCAAATAAATTATTAATTTACAATAAAAAGGGTAAATATTTATTAGTAAAGCTACAAACTATAATTTATGATTGAAAGGTGAGGTAGAATGTTAGAAGATTTATTGGTTGGACTTTTTGGAAAAAGCAAAAAAGAGAAATCTCTTGGCTTAATAGCTGGAGGCCTTATAGGAACTGCAATTGGAGTAGCTGCAGGAGTCTTGTTAGCTCCAAAACCTGGGAAGGAAACAAGGGAAATTTTAAAAGAAAAATCCATGGAAATTAAGGATGAAGTAAAAAAGACCATAGAAGAAAAAAAAGAAAAGGCTGAAGATTTAAAAAAAGAATTTTCTAAAGACCTAGAAGAAAATGTTGAAGAAGTTAAAGATGCAGCTGTTGATGTTTCACAAAGTGTAAAAGAAGGTTACAAGGACATCAAAAAATCTGTAGATGAAAATAAGAAGGACCTTAAAGACAACAACAAAGATAATTTCAAAGACGATAAGATGGACCATAAAGAAGATTTTATAAACAATAACAAGGATAATTTTAAAGGAAAGCCCAATGAAAAAGGGAAAGGAAAAGAAAAATTAAAAGAAGAAGCCCAGACAAAATCTCGTAATGCAAATAGTGAAATTGAAGATTCTAAGGATGAACTTGAATTTGACACAAGTAAAATCAAGGGAGCTTCTGAAAATGTAAAAGAAGCTTGGAAAGAAGCTACAAAGGAAAATTAAAATAAGATTTAAAATGGCCTACAAGCAAGGTGATTGCAAGTAGGCTTTTATATTGCAAACTATTCCTCTTTAATAGAAAAAATATCACACCAATAAAAAAACATTAAGTATTATTTTAAAAGTTATGGTATATTTAATATACAACTATATCAATTGGCCTAATATCCATCATTGACTCTCACAAGCTTGTATAGTTTTTTATGTTCTCTTAATAAGGAGGGTAAAAAATGGAATCTTTAGAATCGAAAGTATTTCAAAGTGTGAAGAAGTACAATAGGGTTATTTGGGTGTTTTTATTTTCTGCTTTTTTATATTTTTTAACAGCAACCTACAATGATCTTTTAAGCCACGGAATAACTGTTAAAAACTTCCTTACCTGGCATAATATATTTGAATTAACAAGTATATTTATATCCTTTTCCATATTTACAGTTACATATTTTATGTACGATGAAACTAAGAGCTTAAAAATGATTCTTTATGGATGTGCATTTTTACTTATGGGGTCTCTTGATGCCTTTCATACACTTAGTTACAAGGGTATGCCGCACTTTTTTGTTGAAAACATTTCTGCAAATAGGGCAACCACATTTTGGATCTTATCTAGACTTATTGGAAGCATTATTTTCTTTAAGGGTCTTATAGTATCACCTAATGCGATTTCTAATATTAGAAAGGAAGTTTACTTTTTTATTACAGGAGTTTTTGTCCTTTTAATTTTTTACTTAGTAACCTTTGTACCATCTTTTTTTCCTCTTATGTACTCTGAAGAAACTGGAATAACTATGATAAAAATCTTATTGGAGTATCTTGTAATTTCACTACTTTTAGTCTCCCTAGTAACTACCATTCTCCAATATAATAAGGTTAACTCTTCTAAGTTATATACCTTTATTATAGCTTTTGTATTATTAATATTTAGCGAGTTTTCCTTTACCAAGTACGGATCTGCCTACGATGCTTATGCTTATATTGGCCATATATATAAGAGCCTAGCCTATGGTTTATTTTATAAGGCCATATATCTTGAAAATGTTACCCTGCCCTATAAATATATGAAGCAGACAAGGAATGAGTTAAAATTATATTCAGAAAAGCTAAATGAATTAGTGCAAAAAAGAACAGAGGAACTTGAGTTTTCGAATAAGAGCCTAGAATCATCCAATATGGAATTACTTAAGGATATAGAGTATGCAAAAGAAATGCAGCTTTGCCTACTTCCAGACCAAATTCCAAAGACACCTTATGTATCATTTGATTCGGAATACCTTGCAGCTAAAAACTTAAGTGGAGATTTTTACAATGTATTTTACCTTGATGATGATAACATTGGAATCTATATTGGGGATGTATCAGGCCATGGTATATCAGCTGCCATGTTAACTATCTTTGCTTACCAGAATGTAATCCAGCTAAAAGAAAAATCCTATGGGCAAATTATAGAGCCAGGTTTTGTCTTAAAGACACTTTTTAAGTCCTTTAATAGGACAAATATTGATGATGAAAAGTATATATTAATGCTTTATGGGATTTACAATATAAAGGATAGGACCTTTAATTACTCATCAGCTGGAATTAATGTTCACCCATATATAATAAAGAATAAGGGGGGGATTGAGGAAATAAATGTAAATGGCTTTCCTATATGCAAATTAGGTGACCTTGTAAACCCTTATTATGATAATAAACTTATTAATTTACAAGTAAATGATAAGATAATCTTTTACTCTGATGGTTTGGTTGAAGCTAAGAATATAGATGGACAAGTATATGGAGATGAGAAGTTAAAAAAAGTATTATCAGACAACCAAGGTCTTAGGGCACCTGAATTAAAAGCTATAATTAAAGAGGACTTTTATTCCCATGTTGGCTATGAAAATGACCTGATGGATGATGTTACATTTTTAATTATGGAGGTCCTAAAATAAAAGGGTAAAAGAATGTTTTTCATTCTTTTACCCTAACATTTGTTCAATGTCGAAAAAGTCCTTCCATGGATCCCCCTCATTAATCCTTGAAATAGCTTCCTTCATACCTATATCATCTGGCCCTATATAATCTAATTCCTCCCAAGAAATGGGCATCGAAACCTTTGCCCCCCTTCTAGCCCTTATAGAGTAGGGGGCGATACTGGTAGCCCCCCTGCCATTTCGAATCCAATCAATAAAAATCTTATTCTTACGTTTTTCCTTTCTCATATTGCTAGTATACCTATCTGGCCATTTTTGCTCCATAAGTTCTGCAAGGTTTTTTGAAAACAACCTAACCTCATCCCAGTTTACATTTGCTTTTATAGGGATTACAATGTGGTAACCCTTGCCCCCGCTTGTCTTAAGGTAGGACTTTAAGGAAAGTTCATCTAAAATCGACTTTAAGTGCCTAACACCCTCTCTTACCCTTTGAAAGCCCATGCCTTCATCAGGATCAAGGTCAAAGACAATTATATCTGGCCTTTCTAAATAATCTACTGAACTTCCCCATGTGTGAAATTCCAAGGTCCCCATTTGGACTTCATATAAGAGGCCTATTTTATTTTTTATATAAAAATAATCTTCACTATCCTCTTTATCCTTATCAATATTTATCCTTCCAATATTTTTATTCTTTGTATTTGGGTGTTTCATAAAGAAGCACCCTTGTGTAATTCCTTTAGGACACCTAAGAACACTTAAAATCCTATTTTTTAAATAAGGGACCATAGCCTTTGATATTTCATCGTAATACTCTGCAATATCTAGCTTTGTAATTTCATCTTCTTCATATAAGACCTTATCAGGGTGGCTAATTTTTACAGCTAATTCTCTTTTAATATTACTTTCTTCAGGGTCTTTTTTTGCTTTATTCATATTAACTTCTCTTGACTTTTTATCTATTCTTAAACCCTTATAGGAAGCTTGCCTTAAAAGCTTTTCATCAGTCCATTCTGAAAACTTGATTTCTGCTATAAGATCTGGCTTTAGCCAGGTAATCTTTTCATTTGACCTTTCCTTTGGAGGATCTTTAAAATATGATTTTTTTCTTGTTAAACCTTTAAACTTTTTTAATAAATTATCCATTTCATCTACACTTATTCCAGTTCCTGCCCTACCAACATATATAAAATCATCACCTTCATAAGCTCCTAGTAAAAGGGCGCTTATACCCTTACTTCTCTTATCGGTCAGGGTATAGCCACCAATTATAAATTCCTCCCTATTATCACATTTTAGCTTTATCCAAGTCCCATCCCGTGTCCCTGTATAGGGAGAATTAGACTTTTTACCTATTAGGCCCTCTAAATTAGACTCACATGCAGCCTTGAAATTTTCCCTTGCATTCCCCTTAATATGCTTACTATAATAAAGGTTAGGCGGGGCGTCTTTTAAGAGGTCCTCAAGAATTTCCTTTCTTTTAATGAGGGGAGAAGTCCTAAGGTCTTTGCCATCTAGGACTAGGAGGTCAAATATAATATAGGTGGGGGCATTTGACTTGTGGTTTTTTAAATAACCTTGGAGGGCTTGAAAATTACTTTTTCCTACATCATCAGTTACTACAACTTCTCCATCAAAGACCATGGACCTTCCCCTAGCAAATTCTATAAGCTTTTGACTGATACTTGGGAACTTACTTGTATAGTCATTGTAATTTCTGGTATATAAGCTTACTGAAGAACCTTCTATATAAGCTATAATCCTATAACCATCATATTTTACCTCATATAGGAAGTCATCTTCTTTGGGAAAGTCATCTACTAAAGTAGCAAGTTGGATTTTAGCTTTACTAAAGGGGTTCTTACTTGTTTTTACTTTTAAACCCTCTTTGATTTCTTTTATGGTTCGTCCACTCCTTACACTAGTAGTAAAGTCACTTATACCATCTGTATCTTTTGCATACTCATCTTTTTCCTTAATTAATAACCAATTTTCCTTCGAATCACTTGCTTTGGACTTAAGCTTTATTAAAACCCAATTACCAACTAGTCTTTTGCCCCTAAGCATAAACTTTAATTCTCCCTTAGAAAGACCTTCATTGATATCTCCTTGGGGGTCCCAGTAACCCTCATCAAATAACATAACGCTACCTCCCCCATATTGACCCTTGGGGATGGTACCTTCAAAATTCCTATAATCAAGGGGGTGGTCTTCAACCCTTACAGCAAGTCTTTTATCCCTTGGATTGTAGGAGGGACCCTTCGGGATGGCAAAGCTTAAAAGGACTCCTTCGTATTCAAGCCTAAAGTCGTAGTGTTTTGCCCTTGCATGGTGAAGTTGGACCACAAACCTTAATTGGGAATTTGATTCATCTATTTTACCAGGTGGCTCCTTTGTTTTTTCGAAATCTCTTTTTTCATTGTACTTTTCTAACTTCTTTACCATACCATCACGCTGTATCCTTTTCTTTTTTTGCTTTTTTTACACTAGCCTTGAGGGCATCCATAAGATCAATAACCTTACCAGGCTCTTCTTTTTCTTCCTTAGGTGCCACAACTTCCTTACCTGCAATCTTACTTTCAATTAAATCCTTTAGCTTAACCTGGTACTCATCTTGGTACTTATCAGGCTCAAAGGGGGTGTCCATGGTATTAATTAATGTTTTAGCCATTTCAAGTTCCTGCTTTGAAACCTTGGGCTTCTTATATTCTTTTTGAGTTTCCTTTATTTCATCTTCATAGTGCATGGTTGAAATTATTATCCCTTCTTCTCTTGGAATTATTGCAAGAAGGGTTTCTTTTGTCCCCATTACACTCTTACCTATAGCAACCTTTCCCTGGTCTATAAGGGCCTTTCTCAGCAATTCAAAAGGCTTTTCCCCACCAACACTAGGTATAGCCTGGTAGGTTTTTTCATAATAAACTGGTGAAATTTGGTCTAGTTCAGCAAAATGCAAAATTTGTATAGATTTTTCTTTTTCTGTTTTAATTTTTTCAAGTTCTTCATCTGTAATTACCACATACTTGTCCTTATCATACTCATAACCTTTCACAATATCCCCTGCCTTAACTTCTTCCTTGCAATGGGCACAAGTTTTTTTATACCTGATCCTGCTGTGGTCCCCCTTATGAAGTTGGTTAAAGTGAATATCGTTATCTCTTGTTGCTGTATACATTTCTATAGGTATAGCAACCATACCAAAAGTTATTACCGACTTATGTGCAACCAAAACTTCCACCTCCAATTATTTTATTTAATTTGGGTACCCCTTGTCCCTTATTACTAGGGTATCCTTATCCGTCTTAACAAAAAAACCCTTATCACTGGCCCACTCGCAATAGAGGATGGTAGATAAGTCATAAATATTTATTTTACTTAATTCATCAAGTAACCATTCCTTACTTTTATTAATATATTTTAAGGCTTGGTATTCAATAACTCCATCATCTACTAAGAGGACACTGGGTTCATCCTCTAAATCCTTGATGTTTAAGTCCTTCTTTGTTGGCCCTTGAAGGTCCTTATACTTAATAAGGGATATGCTACCATCTGTTTCTAAGTATATGTCTCTTACTTCTTCTAGAGTAAAAATCCCTTGCTTTCTAAGTAGCATCCTAAGCTCTTCCATTTCCATATTGTTTTTTCTTAAGGCCTTCATGTTTAATTTGCCATTTGCTAGGATTTGGTCTGGCCTCCCCCTAAAAAAAAGCCTTACAGTTTCATTTTTCCTAACCAAGACTTCAATAGCAAAGATACCAAGAGACCAAACTAGGATGGAAAATAGGTAGGGGAATAAGCCTATCTTATCATCATAAAAGGTGCTATCTAATACCCCCCCAAGGACAATAATATAGACTAGGTCATAGGGGTTCATTTGTGATAAGCTTTGCTTACCTAAAAGTCTAAGGACAAAGATTAAAGAAATTAAACCAATCAATAACTTTGCGATCTGCAATCCATAATCCATTTTACCACCTCTTATATACTTAATTTATATAGTCATATTTACCCCCTATTTCTACTAATTATCAAATAATTACCTAATCAAATTAAAAGAAGAAGGTGGATAATTTGGAATTTATAGGGTAATAAATTTACAAATACTTATGATAGAGGGGTAATAGTATGTTTTTTCAAGGTTTTAATGTTATTAAAGAAACCATTATACTTTCAGGCCTAACTTATATTGCCATAATTTTTATATTAAGGACTTCTGGTAAGAGGACCCTGGCAAGCTTTAATGCCTTTGATTTTTTAATTACAGTAACAATAGGTTCTATTAGTGCTACAACTATTTTATCTAAAGATACCAAGTTTTTTGATGGGATAACAGCCATAGTAAGCCTTGTCATACTTCAGTTTTTAGTTGCAAAAATAAGCGTTAATTCTAAAATTTTTCGCAGGGTTATAAAATCAGAACCAACCCTTTTATACCACAAGGGGGAATTTATCTATAAAAATATGAATAAGATGAGGGTTTCAAAAGATGATATCCTACAAGAGGTAAGGATAGTAGGGGGACTTACAATTGACAAGGTCCATTCTATTATTTTAGAAGCTAATGGAAAGCTATCTATAGTTACAGATGGGTCAAAAGAAAGTTTAAATGACCTATATACTTATAAATAAAGGTCCGCTTATTTAGCGGACCTTTATCAATGCCTTCTTATAATTTATCTCTTTGTTCCTTTTCGTATTTTTCTTCAGCTTCTTCAAAAGGCTCATATTTTTCTACAAGTTCTTCTTCAGTAAGAACCTTTCTAGCTTGAGTAAATAGTTCTTTCTCTTCCTCATCCATATGGTGGGTTAGAACTTCTTTAAGTACAGAAAACTTAGCATCCCAGGTTTCGTTGTCAACGGAGGTTCTTTGCAAAACACTAAATTGATAGGCACCTAAGCTATGTTCTTCAATCATTTCCCTAACTATTTCCTTCCCATCTTCTTCTGACTTATCCTTGACATCAGGAAAAACAACATGTTCCTCAGCTTCGTGATGGCCCTTAATCTTAGCATAAAGGTCCTCAAATAAGTCTTTCTTATTCTTACCATCTGAGATTTCAATTTGTCCTATTAGGCTCCTAAATTCTTCATGTTCCTTTTTAATTTCTTCTAGTACGTTCACTCTTTTACCCTCCTATTTTTATTATAATTCGTAGAATATATACCCATTTTATGGGATTAAAACATCAAATAAGCATTTTAGATAAATATTCACACACAAATTGTGACTTAATGTGTAATGAAATTATCCTTGGGTATAAAATTCATATAAATAATTTGGAGGGTCACATGGATAAGCTTTTAAACAAACTAAGAGAAAAACATGAAGGAAAAAAGTGGTTTATATTTATAGAACAATTACTATATAGGTTTGAAGATGATGGGGTTACAGAAATTGGGGCCCAGCTTACTTATTATTTAATACTAGCAATTTTTCCCTTTATTATCTTCTTTTTAAGCATCCTGCAATTTACACCCCTAGCTGATGCAGATATTCTCCAAAGACTCCTATCCCCCCTACCAGGGGCTTCTAAAGACTTGTTTTATGATTTAATAAATAACATTATTGAAGGCGGCAGTGTGGGTTTATTATCATTTGGTGCCATAGGTAGTATTTGGGCTTCATCAAATGGGGTCATGGCTATAATAAAAGCTGTAAACAGGGCCTATGACTTAGAGGAGTCAAGACCCTATATAAAGCTAAAAGCCCTATCTATAATATTTACCCTAGGCTTATTTGTAGTTCTTATACTTGCCTTTACAATCCTTATATTTGGTGAACTTATATTTGATGCCCTTGTAGTATCTTATACTTGGCCAAGTATGGTGATTTGGAAAATATTAAAGTTTCTAGTCCCTTTAATTTTTATGGTACTTTCCATAAGTATCCTATATAAGTTTTCTCCCTCTATTAAAAAGGGAGTAAGTATAAAGTTTTCAGAGAGCCTGCCAGGGGGTATCTTTGCTAGTGTCTTTTGGGTTATCTTTTCCTTGGGATTTTCATTTTATGTAAATAACTTTGGGAATTATTCAAAGACCTATGGTAGCCTGGGTGGGGTTATAATATTTTTAATATGGCTTTATATGAGTAGCATAGTTATAGTACTTGGGGCAGAGGTTAATGCAACTTTAATGTCTATGAAGGATAAAAAGAATAAGCGGATAAAGATGATAAGAAAGACATAGCCATAGAAAAGTAAATAATTGGGATTGACATATTTGGGTAAATATAGACTATAAGACGTGTTAAGATTAAATAAAAAATATAATTAATTTTGAAAGGGGAAGTTAAAATGTTAAAGAAGTTGATAAAAAAGGCAACAAAGAAAAGTAAGGTTGAAACAGCAAAAGATGTAGCAGCAGGTGCTGTTATTGGTACAACAATAGGTGCAGCTGCAGGAATCCTCCTAGCTCCAAAAGCAGGTAAGGAAACTAGGGAAGACATTAAAGAAAAATCTAAAGAGATAACAGAAAATGTAAAATCAAGTGTGGAAGAAAAAGTTGATGAAGCTAAGGAATTAAAGGAAAAAGTTGCAAGTGATTTAAAGACTAAGATGGATAAAATGAAGGATGTAAAAGAGGATGTAGCAGAAGATGTAAAAAAGGGCTATACAGACATTAAAGATACAGTAAAAGAAACTAAAAAAGATGTAAAAGATGACCTTAAAGAAGAAAAAATAATAGAAGATATAAAGTAATTAAATTTATTGATAGAAAAGAGTGAAATAATGGAGATAAACTTTACTATTAATGGACTCTTTCTACTCCTTTTAATCCTAGTTGGTCTAGGGGTAGGAATATATTTGGTCTTTGTACTTCTTAAATTAAAGGGCCTAGTAGAAAAACTTGGAGAATTGTTAGGAGAAAACACGAGGGTTATTGATGAGGCTATGAACAATGCTAATAAGTTAAATGATAATATCAACAATTTAACTGAAAAGGCAAATGGGATTATGGAAAATATAAAGCCGCAAATAGACTCAAGTCTAGCAAATATTGATAATATTTCAAACAAGGCAAATGACATAAAGGCATCATTTGAAGACTTAAATAATAAAGTTCGGGAAACAAAATTTAAATTAATAAGTGCCTATAGTATTACAAAAAATTCCCTAAAGTCCTATATAAAGTCATTTTAAGTGATAAATTAATGTCTTGTTTCTTGACAAACTTAAGGGAAATCTGTTAAGATTAGCTAGTCAGAGGGAGTAACTACCCATATAGGGAACTTAGGCCACCAATACGGATATAATCCTGGTTTAAGTAGGTTAAAAAATCAAGTGAGACTCTACAATTCACGGTCGAATTGTAGGGTTTTTTTGTTTGTTCATAGACGAAGAAAAACTTAAGCTAAAGGATGCGAAAAAGTCGTATTTTGCTTTAAAAAAGGAGAGAAGATATGGACCAGTTTTTATTAAATTTATTTGAGGCCTTTCCTCTACTTGCATTAATTGGGATTATTGCCTTGTTTTTGTTAATTTTAGGAAAAGGTGCAGACTTGTTAATAGACCAAGCCGTAATCTTATCTGGCTACTTAAAGATACCCAAGGCTATTATGGGGGCAACTATAATTTCTCTTGGGACTACCTTGCCTGAATTATCGGTTTCTACTATGGCAGCTATCGGGGGCAATCCTGGTTTAGCCCTTGGAAATGCGGTTGGGTCAATAATCACAAATGCAGCCTTGATAATTGGTTTAGCAGCCCTTATAACCCCCATCCATATTAATCCTAAAAACATAAGCGTACAAAGCTTTGTTGAACTAGGGGCAGGGGGCCTTTTAATTCTTCTTTCAATGCCTTTTTTAGCAAGGGACTCTGTAGGGAAGGTTTCTCAAATCGCAGGTTTTTTATTTGTAATAATCCTTGTCTTTTACTTATATTGGTCTTATAAGGAGTCTAAGAGGTATGCCCTTTTAGAAGAAGATGATACAAATGAAATAATCTCTAAGGGCAAGGTTATAAAGAAGTTATTTTTAATTTTTATTGGGATGGCCCTTGTAATACTTTCTTCCAAGGTCCTTATACCAGCAGTTGAAGTAAGTGCCATTCGGGTTGGGATACCCCAAGCAGTAATAGCAGCTACCCTTGTAGCCTTTGGAACATCCTTGCCAGAGTTAACAACTAGTATTAAGGCAGTCTTAAAGGGATATGGAGAATTGGCAGTTGGAAATATAATAGGGGCAAATATTTTAAATGTCCTCTTTGTTATAGGAGTCTCAGCTGCAGTAACCCCAAGGGGCCTCTTAGTACCAGATCTTTTTTACAAGGTCCACTTTCCAACAATGGCCTTAATCCTAATCTTATTTAAGATATTTACTAGTAACAAGGCCACTATTATAAATAGAAAGCAAGGAAGTACCCTTTTGCTAATATACCTTGTTTATCTTGTAGCTAACCTTTATGTTTAAAGACATAAGATGAGCCCTATTGATTAATCAATAGGGCCCTTCTTATTTGTTAGGAAAGTTCTACTTTCCTAACAAATAAGAAATAAAGGTTGTAGGGGATTATCCCCTATCGTATTAAGGAAGGTGCTCAGATGCGAAAGCATCGTAGACGCTATTTTTATATAACCTTAGTTAAAGACTTGCTTATTAAATTTTCTCCAACTTGATAAATGTTTCCTGCCCCCATAGTAACAACTACATCGTGATTAGAAGTTTCCCTTAATATATAGGATTCAATTTCATCAAAGTTGCCCAAGTAAATTGCATCTGAGCCCTTTTCCTTAATCCTATTTACCAAGTCTTTTGAGTGTATGTCCCCATTATCTCTTTCCCTTGATGCATATATATCAGCTATGATAACCTTATCGGCATCATAAAAGGCTTCAGAGAAGCTATTTAAGAGTATCTTTGTCCTAGTAAAGGTGTGGGGCTGGAATATACAGTAAATCTTTTCCTTAGTTGACTTTCTTAAGGCATTTAAAGAAGCCTTGATTTCTGTTGGGTGGTGGGCGTAGTCATCAATAATTTTAATCCCACCTAAAAACCCCTTATGCTCAAGCCTCCTGTGGACCCCCTTATAAGAAGAAATATAAGTTTTGATATGGGATGATTCAATTCCAAGAATATGACAAAGGGCTATGGCAGCTAGGCTATTATAAATATTGTGGATCCCCATAACACTTAAGTTTATATTTAAAATAAAGTAGCCCTTGTAAAAGACATCAAATTTTGGATAACCATCTGAGTCAAATTCTATGTTTTTAGCCATATAATCAGCTTCTTCTTCAATACCAAAGCTTATTACCTTTGCCTTAAGGTCCTTGTAAATATCCCTAATATGGGGATCATCAAAGTTTAATAAAGTATAATCATCAGAGTTTAAGTTCATTAAATAAGTTTTAAAAGTATCCTTTATATGAGAAATACTCTTATAAAAGTCTAGGTGGTCTTCATCAATATTAAGTACAAGTGCCATGGTAGGAAAATACTTTAAGATATTTGCCTTGTATTCACATGCTTCTGTTAGGAGGTAGTCTCTAGAACCTAATTTTATATTTCCCCCAATATCATCAAGTTGGCCCCCCAATAAAATTGTTGGATTTAAATTTGAATGGTTCATAACACTTGCTATCATACTTGTGGTAGTCGTCTTTCCGTGGGTACCAGATACAGCTATAGAGGTCTTATAATTTTTCATAAGAGACCCCAAGAATTTTGCCCTATCTACTACCTCAGCCTTAGATTCAATGGCAGCAAGTAGTTCTTCATTATCTTTTGATATGGCATCTGTGTAAACTACTAAATCAGCCCCTATGATATTTTCCTTACTATGGGATAAACTTATTTTAGCTCCTAAGCTAGTAAGTTCAGCAATAATAGGGCTGTCATTAGCATCAGACCCAGATACTATAAAGTTATTATTTATCAATATTTTAGCTAAACCGCTCATGCTTATACCGCCGATACCTATAAAGTGTACCTTAGAATATGAGGGATTTTCTAAATCAAACTCGAACATTAATTTTCCTCCTAAATT
>CAZSLV010000017.1:0-25829 GCA_964607545.1 uncultured Gudongella sp.
TTGAGGGGCATGTGCTATTTATAGCGTATGGGTTCAAGTCCCATCACTCGCACCAAAATCATATATATAAATCTCAATATATATACCCATATTTATGTACATTAAAATTATTTAGTGCTATAATTAGTTTATACGTGATTTAGGATATAAGTATGTCTTAAATTGCTAAAATTATATCAAGTAAAGAGGTGGAAAAATGATGAATCATGGTAAATTGACTTTCAAAGGCGGAGTTCATGTGCCAGAGCATAAAGAATTGACTGAACACAAGTCAATAGAAATGGCTAAGAGTCCTCAATTTGCTTACATACCAATTCATCAGCATATCGGTGCACCATGTGATGCTATTGTTAATGTTGGTGATAAAGTTAAAATTGGACAAAAAATTGCTGAGTCAGGAGCATTTGTATCTGCTTCAGTCCATGCTAGTATTGCAGGAACAGTAAAGGAAATAAAACCTATGTTTATACCTACAGGGATTAAATCTAAGTGTATTGTAATTGAAAACGATTACAGCGAAGAAATGTATGAGGATTTAAAAACTAACACCCTAGACTCCTTGACAGGTAAAGAAATAATAAACATTATAAAGGAAAATGGTATAGCTGGGATGGGAGGAGCTTGTTTTCCTGCTCATGTAAAATTCTCAGTACCAGAAGATAAGCCTATTGACACAGTTATCCTAAATGGTGCCGAGTGTGAACCTTATCTTACAGGAGACCACAGGCTAATGCTAGAATATCCCGAACAAGTAGTCTTTGGACTTAAGGCCATTAAGAAAATATTAAATGTTGAAAATGCTGTAATTGCAGTAGAAAACAACAAGATGGATGCTATAGAGGCTTTAAAAAATGTTATTAAGGAAGAAGATGGGATACAAGTTCTTGCCCTTAAGACAAAGTACCCACAAGGTGGGGAAAAAAGCATAATTTATGCAGTAACAGGTAGGAGTCTTGGCACAGGAGCCCTTCCAATGGAAGTAGGGTGTGTGGTATCAAATGTTGCTACATCAAAGGCCATAGCGGATGCAGTTCTTTTAGGAAAGCCCCTATATGAAAGAGTAGTCACAGTAACAGGCGCTGGAATTAGAGAACCAAAAAATATTATGGCTAGGATAGGAACTCCTTTATCTGAATTAATTGAACAAAGTGGAGGCTTTAGTGGCAAGCCTGGTAAAATTATTTCAGGTGGACCAATGATGGGTATAGCTCAATATTACATAGATGCCCCAGTTATTAAAGGTTCTGGTGGATTGCTTGTCCTAACAGAGGAAGAGGCAATAGAAAAACCAGTACTACCATGTATTAAATGCGGTAAGTGTATAGAAGTTTGTCCTGCTGGACTACAACCTTTATTTATTAGCGCATATGCTTTAAAGAATAATCATGAAAGAGCAGATAGTTTTGATGCAATGGCATGTATAGAATGTGGCGCATGTTCATATATTTGCCCTGCAAAAAGACCACTCACAGAATCTATTAAGGGTATTAAAAAAGAAATACTTGCTAAGAGAAAGAAATCATAAGTTAGGAGGATGTTGAATGGATGGAAAAGTGATTGATTCAAATATAAACGACCAAGTCGTTTTAGATGATATGCTTATAGTTTCTCTTTCCCCTCATATTAGATCTGATGAGTCGGTAAGGAGAATGATGTTAGATGTTATAATTGCCTTAGTGCCAGCTATGATTGGGGCTATATACTTCTTTGGTTTTAATGCCATAAGGCTACTTTTAGTAACTGTTATAGCAACGCTTGTCTTTGAATTTGCTATACAAAAGTTATTTAAAAAACCAATTAGGATCATGGATTTAAGTGCAGTTGTTACAGGGATTTTGCTTGCCTTGAATTTACCAGCAGGGACTCCATGGTGGGTTGCTGTTTTTGGAGCAGGATTTGCTATTATTATAGTTAAAGAATTTTTCGGAGGAATTGGTTCTAACTTTATGAACCCAGCCCTAGCTGCAAGGGCAGCCCTAGTTGCTTCATGGCCTGGGATAATGACAAATTACCTTACACCTGATGGAATAAGTGCTGCAACACCTTTAGCAATTATGAAGTCTGGGGGGACTAACCTTCCTGCCCTTCAAAGAATGTTCTTTGGAGATATAGGGGGAGTTATAGGTGAAACATCAGCAGTACTTTTGTTAATTGGAGGAATTTATTTAATATTAAGACAAGTCATTGACTGGAAGATACCGGTTTTATACATAGCTACAACAGCTGGAGTCCTATTGCTATTTGGTATTGCCCCTGGCAACTTAATATACCATGTATTGGGTGGAGGACTTATACTAGGAGCCTTCTTTATGGCAACAGATTATTCATCATCCCCTGTAACCCCTAAGGGTAGAATTGTATTTGCCATAGGATGTGGTATTTTAACAGCTCTTATAAGGGTAAAGGGTGGGTCATCCGAAGGAGTTATGTATTCAATCCTTATAATGAACGTAGCCACTCCATTAATCGAAAGACTGACAAAGCCAAGAGTTTTTGGGGAGGTAAAATAAATGAAAGAGACAATTAAATTAGGTTTAGTTTTACTTTTAGTAACAGCAATTGCAGGAGGAATCCTTGCAGGTGTAAATGGAGTAACTGCGCCAGTAATTGCTGAAATGGAAAGACAAGAAAGTTTTGGAGCCTTATTAGAGATATTTCCTGAAGCAAATGACTTTGTAGAAGCTGATCCTAGTCTTATGGATCAAATTCTATCTACAAACCCTGCAGTCTTTGAAGTATATCAGGCAACAAAAGATGGAGAGGAACTAGGATATGCCTTAAAGACCCTATCAGGAGGCTATGGGGGAGATATCACCACTTTAATAGGAATTAACAATGAAGATACTATAGCAGGTCTTAGAGTTTTAGTTCAAACTGAAACCAAGGGTCTTGGAACAAGGATCGTAGATGACCCTGCCTTTAGAGAATCTTTCTTAGATAAAAATGCACTAGCTAGTTTAAATCCTGTTAAGGAACCTTCAGCTGATGATGAAGTTATGTTGCTTTCAGGAGCTACAGTTTCTACTGAAGCTGTCTTAAAGGGAGTTAATGCTGCACTTGATGCATATGCTAACTACCTAGCGAATTAATAAGGAGGTGCTTGGTAAATGAAATTATCTACTATTTTCAAAAATGGTATTATATATGAAAATCCAATATTTGTTCAATTAATTGGTATGTGTTCTGTACTTGCAATAACAAATACAGTTCAAAACTCTGTAGGAATGTCAGGTGCTGTTATTGCTGTTTTAGTACTATCTAATATAGTAATATCAATAATGAGAAAGTTTATTCCTGCAAAAATTAGAATTCCAATTTTCATTGTAGTTATAGCAACATTTGTAACTATGGTTGAAATGTTTATGAAGGCATATGCCCAACCCCTGTACTTATCACTTGGTATATTTATACCCTTAATAGTTGTAAATTGTCTTATATTAGCAAGGGCAGAGTCATTTGCATCAAAAAATGGTGTATTCTACTCAGCTATGGATGGTTTAGCCATGGGACTTGGTTATTCTGTTGCGGTAATTATACTAGGGTCCATTAGGGAAATTCTTGGGTCTGGTTCTTTCTGGGGCATTAGCTTATTTGGAGAAGCCTTCCAACCTGCTGCCGTTTTTGTTGGGCCACCTGGTGCCTTTATACTTTTGGGTATCTTGATCGGGTTATTTAATGCATTTATAAAAAACAGAGCAACTAATTAAAAGGAGGGATATATAAAATGAGCCTATTTTCTATTATGGTATCGACTATTTTAGTTAACAACTATGTATTTGCTAGATTCTTAGGAATTTGTCCCTTCCTTGGTGTATCTAATAAGATGGAAACAGCTACAGGAATGGGAATTGCAGTAACCTTTGTAACAACTTTAGCATCAGTAATCACATATACTATACAAAAAACAATCTTAGATACTCTAGGATTACAGTACTTACAAACAATAGTCTTTATACTTGTTATAGCTTCACTTGTTCAATTTGTTGAGCTAGCTCTTAAAAAGATGAGCCCAACCCTATACAGTGCAATGGGAGTTTACCTTCCTTTAATAACTACAAACTGTATTGTTCTAGGTGTTGCTATACTAAATATACAACAAGAATTTAATTTATTACAAACAGCAACAAGTGCAGTTGGTGCATCTCTAGGTTTCTTTTTAGCATTAGTATTAATAGCATCATTAAGAGAAAAAATGGATATAGCAGATATACCTGAAGCTTTGGTTGGATTTCCAATAACCCTAATAGCTGCAGGATTAATGTCCATTGCCTTTGCTGGCTTTGCTGGACTTGTGTAGGAGGTGGAATAAATGACCAATATAATAAATCCTGTCGTTGTCTTAGGTGGCCTAGGACTTCTCTTTGGGGTATTACTTTCAATAGCATCAAAGATATTTGTTGTAGCTGTCAACCCTAAGGTAGAGGAAGTTTTAGGAGTATTACCAGGAGCTAACTGTGGGGCATGTGGATATCCAGGTTGTGCTGGGTGCGCGGTAGCAATGGTAGAAGGAAGAGCACCTTCAACTGCTTGTACCATAGGTGGGGCAAAAGTAGCTGCCAATGTAGCAGATGTTTTAGGTGTAAATGCAGGTGTATTCGATAAAAAAGTTGCAGTTGTCAAGTGTCAAGGAGACTGTGATAAGGCAAAAGATAAATACATATACCAAGGTATTGCAGATTGTAGGATACAAAGTACTTTAGCTGGTGGTCAAAAAGAGTGTACTTATGGGTGCCTAGGTTGTGGAACATGCTTTGATGTATGTAAGTTTGATGCAATTAGAATGGTAGATGGCATAGCTGTTATTAACAAGGAAAAGTGTACAGCTTGTAATGCTTGTGTTATAGAATGTCCTAAAAACATAATTGAATTAGTACCATATGAAACAACAGCAGTAGTAAAGTGTATGAGCCAGGATAAGGGTAAAGAAGTTAGGTCTTACTGCACTGTTGGTTGCATAGGATGTCAAATTTGTGTTAAAAATTGCCCGGTAGATGCATTTACTTTTGAAAATAATTTAGCAAGAATAAATTATGATAAGTGTATAGATTGCTTATTGTGTATAGAAAAATGTCCTACTAATGCTATAGACAATATGTCTATTACAAGCGAAGAATTTGCAAGAGAATTTGCAAGCTAAAGTAGAGTCCCTAGGGACTCTATTTTAATGTTTAAAAACTTGTAAATAGAAATCATAAATGATAAACTATAAGAGTTATATGTAGTGTAAAAAGGATGGTTGAATTGACAAAAGGCGATAAATTATTAATCTTCTTTATAGTATTAATATCCCTACTTTCTTTTATGTATATAAATAGGTATGCCTTTTCTGACCAAGAAAGGTATATAAGTGTACAAGTTAATGGTAAGGAAATAAAGAAAATTCTTTATGACGAAAAGTTAATAGGTCACACTATACCAATTGAGACTGAATACGGTTATAATTTATTAGAAATAGGTGACAAGAAGGTTAGGGTTATAGAAGCAGACTGTCCAGATAAGATAGATGTAAAGCAGGGTTATATAGAAAGGGTTGGAGAGACTTTAGTGTGTCTTCCAAATAAATTGGTTATTGAGATTAAGGGCATCTCTAAGGAAGATGATATTGATATTATGAGCTATTAAAGTGGGGTTTATATGAAAAAAACAAACAAAATGATATTTCTCTCCCTACTTGTATCTGTAGGACTAGCCTTGTCCATCTTAGAATCTGCTATTCCAATTCCTATAGCAATGCCAGGGGCTAGACTAGGCTTATCTAATATGGTAGTGTTGGTAACCCTTATAGTTTTTGGCTTTAAAGAGGGGATAAAGGTTTCTATGTTAAAGAGCACAGTACTAATGCTAGTTACTGGGTCCATATCCTCCTTTATTTATAGCATAGCAGGGGCTATCTTATCCTGTATAGCCATGTATGTATTTTATAAGTTTACCCCTAGAGTTTTTAGTTTAATAGGGATAAGTATAATTGGTGCTGCAAGTCATAATTTCGCCCAAGTATCTGTAGCAGTCTTAATGCTAAACAATACTAGGATTTATTCTTATCTACCTTTTTTACTTTTACTAAGCTTGTTTACAGGTTATTTTGTGGGCTTGTCTTCTATATATATTGTTGCAAACCTAAAGAAAAATTTCCAAGTTTTGTTTGCTAAACAGGAGGTAGTATGAGAGAACTAATATTAGCATCTCAATCATTAAGAAGATTAGAAATATTAAACCAGTGTGGTATAAAACCTAGGGTAATAAGCTCTAAGGTTGATGAAATTATAAATGAATTTGAAAAGCCTGAACAAATTGTAATGAGCCTGGCCTTTAAAAAAGCCCTTGATGTTTCAAATAGGATAAATACAGGTATAATTCTGGGGGCAGACACCTTAGTAGTAATAGGGGATACAATATTAGGAAAACCCAAAGATGAGTTTGATGCAAGAAAGATGCTTGAAAGCTTAAGTGGTAAAAGCCACAAGGTAATAACAGGCTTTTGCTTGATAGACCCTCTTAATAATATAAAGAGTGTTGACTATGAAACTAGTGAAGTTTTATTTCATAAGCTTAGTAAAGACCAAATAAACTCATATATTGAAACTAGAGAGTACCAAGACAAGGCTGGTTCTTATGCAATACAAGGTAAGGGGGCCCTCTTAGTAGAAAAAATAAGCGGGTGTTATTTTAACATTGTTGGTTTGCCAATTTCAAAGATAAACCAAACTTTAAACCAATATTTTAATTATAATTTACTTTAAAAGGTGAGGATATAATTGACTGAAACACTCTTAGAAAATACTAAAACAACGATAAAGGACTTTCCCTTAAGTGAAAGACCTAGAGAAAAGCTTATTAGTTTAGGTCCAAAAGAACTATCTAATTCAGAACTACTTGCTGTGATTATAAGGACCGGGACAGGAAATGAAACAGCCATAGATATAGCTAGCAAATTATTAAACCAAGATAAGAGGGGGATCTCTTATTTAGCCAATGCTTCTGTGGAAGATTTAAAAAAGATAAAGGGAATAGGTTCTTGTAAGGCTGCCCAAATAATTGCCGCCATAGAATTAGGAAAAAGGATAAAAAAGCGAGACTTATATGATAACATAAAGGTAACTAAGCCTGATATAATAGCAGATTTAGTAATGGATTCTATGAAGCACTTAGAAAAAGAACACTTTGATGTAGCCATATTAGATACTAAAAATCAAATAATTAGTATAGACAATGTTTCTATAGGGACTTTGAATTCTTCAATAGTTCATCCTAGAGATGTTTTTAATCTAGCAATTAAGAAAAGCGCAAATGCAATCATACTTATACATAATCACCCGAGTGGAGATCCAACTCCAAGTAAAGAGGATATTAGTATAACAAATAGATTGGTAGAAAGTGGTGAAATAGTAGGGATAAAGGTACTAGATCATATTATAATTGGTTATGAAAGATTTTTAAGCTTAAAAGAAGAAAAATTGATGTAATGATGGAGGAGAATAAATGGTATTTAAAGCATTTACAAAAGATATGGGTATAGATTTGGGTACGGCCAACACCCTAGTTTTTATTAAGGGTAGGGGGATAATTCTAAGAGAACCCTCAGTAGTAGCAATAAATAGGAACAACAAACAAGTCCTAGCTGTAGGGGAAGAAGCAAAAAAAATGATTGGTAGGACACCTGGTAATATTATTGCAATCAGACCCCTTAAGGATGGGGTTATTGCAGATTTTGATATAACCCAAGAAATGTTAAAGTACTTTATAAGAAAGGCTACCCAAAAGAAATCAATATTTCAACCTAGGGTAGTTGTTTGCGTGCCTAGTGGAGTAACTGAAGTTGAAAAGCGAGCTGTAGAAGAGGCAACCATACAAGCTGGTGCAAAGGATGCCTTTTTAATTGAAGAGCCTATGGCAGCAGCTATTGGGGCAGGACTGCCTGTCCAAGAGGCTACTGGAAGCATGGTAGTTGACATTGGTGGGGGTACTACGGAGGTAGCAGTTATTTCTCTTGGGGGTATAGTAACAAGTAAGTCCATAAGAGTTGGTGGGGATGAACTTGATAGCTTTATAGCTAATTATATAAAAAAAGAATACTCCCTAATGATTGGTGAAAGAACAGCTGAGCAGGTCAAGATAGAGATAGGTTCAGCTATAGATGACCATGTTTTAGGAAATATGGAAATAAGGGGACGAGACTTGGTTAGTGGTCTACCTAAGACGATTGAAATAACTTCATCAGAAATATATGATGCCTTAAAAGAGCCAGTTTCTAATATTATTGATGCAATTAAGGCGACCTTAGAAAAAACACCACCAGAATTATCCTCTGATGTTATGGAGTATGGGATAGTCTTAACTGGGGGAGGAGCCCTGCTTTATGGTTTGGATAAGTTGATTACAGAAGAAACAGGTATACCTGTTTTGATAGCAGAAAACCCTCTAGATTGTGTAGCTCTAGGAACGGGCAAATCTTTAGATAGTATAGATGTATTAAAGAGAACTTCTTCAAAATATAGTAGATTGGGATAGTGATAGTATGTATTTTTTTAGAAAATACAAGGAGAGAATGATAGTAACTATTGTTGCTATCATTCTACTTATAATTATTGGTCTTACAAGTAAGAGTAGAGAAGATATAAGTTTTTTTGAAAAAAGAATAGGTGGCATCCTATCCCCAATTAATAGTGTATCCTCCTATATTTCTAATGGCCTAGGTAATTCATTTAAATCGGTCAAGGAATTATTTGATGCAAGGGATGAAAACATTGTCCTAAAGGAAAAAATCAAGGCCCTTGAAAGTGAAAACAGAGATTTAATTAATTTAATTGGAAAAACTGACTACTTAAAGAAAGAACAAGAAATGCTAAAACAATCACAATATACTTTTATAAAGGCAAGCGTATCGGGCAAGGAGCCTGGTAATTTTTATGATAAGTTTACTATTAACAAGGGGCAGAATGCAGGCATAAAAAAAGATGATACTGTTATAGCTGCTATAGAATTGGAAGATAATATCTACCAAGAAGGTTTAGTTGGAAAGGTTTTAGATGTGGGTAACAACTTTGCTAAGGTAGTTACAATAATTGACGAATTAAATAGTGTTTCTTTTAAGATAATTAGAACAGGGGATGGGGGAGTTGTATCAGGCACCCTAGAAAGCTCCCTAGAAGGTTTTTTATATGACTTTTCCGCTGATGTAATAGTTGGAGATAAGCTTTATACATCTGGCCTAGGTGGTGTTTATATAAAGGACTTGTATATGGGTGAGGTAGCTGAAGTTATAATTAACCAAGAAGAATTAACTAAAAAAATAATAATAAAACCTGCTATTGATTTTAAAAAAATCACCAATGTTTATATTATTGAGAAATAGATAAGGAGTTATGCTTTGACTACACTAATATTTTTACTTATGATTATTATTAACTTAGTTATACAAACTACCATAATTCCTTACTTTCCTATCATGGGTATTGTCCCAAACACGGCCCTTGTCTTAATTGTAGTAATAGCTTTAAAAGTAGGGAGGGTTAAAGGGGCAATCTTTGGCTTAATAGGAGGGCTCTTACAAGACATACTTTTTGCATCCACAATTGGAATAAATGCTTTTATTCTTTTTTTTGTAGGTTATATAGTTGGATTTGCAGAAGATTCATTTTCTCGTGAAAATATAATAAATCCAATAATTTTTACCATAGCAGCAAGCATATTTTACAATATTGCATACTCATTATTCTTATTCTTTTTATCTAGGGAAATAAGCTTTATGGGTGCTTTAAAAACTATATTTTCAATTGAAATATTATACAATGCAGGATTTGCTATTATTTATGGGTATTTAGTGCAAATAATTTTTGCCAAGCCAAAAATTAGGTTTAAGAGATAGGTGGTATTATGAATTTAAAAGAGAAATTTTTTAACAGGTATAGCATTATAGCTTATGTTTTATTTATCTTAACAATAGTCCTTATCTTTAGGTTGGCTACATTGACTATAGCCCAGGGGGACTATTATAGGGATATTTCTGATAATAAAAGAATCAAGGAAGTTTATACTACAGCCCCAAGGGGAGAAATTAGAGATAGGTATGGACGCTTGTTAGCAGGAAATGTACCTAGCTTTACAGTACAACTTTTAAAGGATGAATTAAACATAAAAGACAGGTTGCAAAGGAATGAGAATTTACTTCACTTAATAAGACTCTTAGAAGAGGATGGGGCCATATACAATAATTCTTACCCTCTTGAATTAAGCTTAATAAAGTATAAGGATACTAATACCCTACTCACTAGTCAAAAAAATCCTTTAGATAGGGCCTTAGAAATCCTAATTGAAAATAATTTAGTAGGTGAATTTATTAAAAGGGAATATAAGCCTCCCTATGAGGGCCACTACGTAAGTTCTACATCTAAAAGAGCCCTAAAAATATTACAAAAGGAAGATATAAGTGATTTTAAGTTGGAAGATTATGAAAGCATAGAAAGTTTAGATGAGAAATTAATTGAGTTAATTAATAACGATAAGACAAAATTAAGAAAGATTCTTGATAGCCCAGTAAGTAGGGAATTACTTTATAATTTACTAAAGGAAAATAACCTAGAAGAGGATTTGGTATTAGAAGAATTTTCCCTAGTATATAAAGAAGATTATTTGAAAAATAAGCTTAGCCTTATGAAAACCTATCCCTACATTTCTTTAGAAAGCTCAGCAAAAGAAGATTTCGTAAATTTATTTACAGATATTTCCATGTACTCATTCCTATCAAGTGTATTTATTGATGAAGATACTAAAGACAAGTTTGTACCTGGTGACTTATTGTTACAAATAATTAAAGATGCTAAGTTAAAACCACCAGTTGAACTAAAGGTAAATAATGATGAGGGTTATGTTATATATTCCTTTACAGATATAAGTGGAAAGGAAAACCTAGACCCTATTAACTACCTTATAGAGTTTGCAAGAGATAATAAAGTTCTTGAAAGCTTTGTCCTTCATGAGAAAATCAAATACCTAGCCCAAGCAAAGTTAATAAACGATGGTATAAATCCTAGGATTTCTGTAAGCGGGGACCTTGAGTACTCCTTTATAAACGATATGAAAAACTGGGAAAATGCAAATAACATAGAAAAGGGAAGTAGCTTAGAACAAGCTTTTAAAACTATAAGAAAAAGATATAGCATAGATGATTCCCTAAGTGATTATGAAGCACGGGCACTTTTAGGAATTTTAAATGAAATAACAAATCAAGGCTATTTAGCATATCAACCTATAAATATAGCATATGGTATTTCTAATAAGCTAGTTGCTAGGATTGAAGAAGAACTTTCATCAATTCCTGGTATAAATATATCCATAGAACCTGTAAGATACTACCCCGAAGGAAAGACAGCATCCCATATACTAGGTTATATAGGTAAAATAAGTCAACCCTTTGAGATAGAAAAATACCTTAGGGATAACAATTACTCACCAAGTTCCTTAATAGGTAAAACAGGTATTGAAGAAAGCTATGAATTGCAGTTAAGTGGAAAAAGTGGAGTTAAGAGGGTAGAGGTTGATGTTATTGGAAATACTACCAAGGTAGTAGAACAAAAAAGTCCTGTACCAGGAGATAACCTTTACCTTTCAATTGACTTAGAACTGCAAAAGGTAGCAGAAGATACCCTCAAACAAACCTTGACAGAAATAAGCAAGGGGGGGACCTATAAGAGCAAGTGGGGGGACTTTCCCTTTGGAATAAATAAGAGTAAAAAAAGACCCTATGTGAATGCTAATTCAGGTGCTGTAGTTGTCTTAGATGTAAAAACTGGGGAAACCCTTGCTATGGTAAGCGAACCGGGCTACAATCCAAACTTGTTTTCAACTGGGATAAATGAAAGCGATTGGCAAAGTTTGTTTCCTGAAGACTTTGAAAACCCCCTAGCCCCAAGACCCCTTTATAATATAGCAACTCAAACAGCTGTCCAACCAGGGTCAACCTTTAAGATGGTAACTGCTTTGACAGCCCTTGAAAAAGGTCTTAACCCCTTAATGAGAATAAGGGATATGGGTTTTGTAACAGTGGGTAACAAGAATTTCCACTGCCTAGTTTACACTATGTATGGTGGAACCCATGGTTATGAGAACTTATTTGAAGCTATAAGGGATTCATGTAACTATTACTTTTATACCTTGGCACTTGGAAGAAACCAAAAGACTAACCAAAATATTGGGGTAAAGATTGAGATAGAAGATATTGTTGATATTTCTAAAAAACTAGGCTTAAACGATAAAACTGGAATCGAGATAAATATACCTAGAGAAGTTTCTGGGGGAGTACCAGATCCACAAAGAAAAATTATCACAACAAAGTACCTCCTTAAACAAATGCTACAAAAAAATATTAGGTCATACCTAAAGGAAGACACTATCTTAGATGATGATGAATTAGCCCTAGTTATTGAGGAGATAATTAGTTGGACAGAGTTAGAAGAAGTAATTAGCAGAAATGAGGTAATTAGGAGGTTAAATGATTTAGGGATAAGGTCAGAGTACAAGCTAGCAGGAGAAAGAGAGGGGCTTGCAGATAAGATTAAATACACCTACCTTAACCAAGCTGGATGGAATATCTCAGATACCCTAAATGTGACCATAGGACAAGGCCAAAGTGCCTATACCCCAATACAAATGGCAAATTATATAGCAACTATAGCAAATGGGGGATATTTAAACAAGGTAACCTTAATCGATAGCATTAGAAACTATGACAATAGTTCCCTCTTGTATGAGCATAAGACAGATGGACAATTAATAGGTTTAAATAATTATGAAAATCTTGAATATATTAAAAAGGGTATGAGGATGGTAGCTGATGATGGTACAGCTAAAAAGGTTTTTCAAGACTTTCCTGTAGATGTAGGGGTTAAGACTGGTACTGCTGAAAAAAGTGGAATCAACCCTTCAAGTGGACAAGCTTATGATGAGTTTGCTTGGTTTGTTGGCTTTGCACCTTATGATGACCCAGAGATTGCTGTTGCAGCAGTAATATTTCAAGGGGGTTCAGGTGGTTTTGCAGCCCCAATGGTTAGGGATATAATAGCTCAATATTTAGGCTTAAACAATGTTGAACAAAAAAGTCCCCTCCCAATAGAAAATTCATTTATCCTAGATTAATTAAGGAATATGTAGATTTTTATATTATAAACTAGTAAAATAGAATTAGAAGTTTAATTACGGAGGTTTCTATGAAAAAAGATGCGGTTACAATCAAAGGCGTTTCAGAAGGTATCTATATAGACATAAGTGGAAATGATTTAAATGATATTAAAAAAGGTCTTGAAGCTAAGCTTTTAAACTCATCTACTTTTTTTAAAGGGGGTAAATTTTTAGGTATAAGAGGGGAAGAAATGTCTGATGAAACAAGGTATGAAGTTCTAATGACCCTTAAGTACAAGTATGAATTAGATGTGGACCCTGGAAAAAATGAATCCTCTTTAAAATTAGACGATGAATTTGTATACAAGGAAAAAGATAAGTTAAAAGAAATAGTAGAAGAAGGAATTACTAAGTTTGTTTATGGTACACTAAGGTCAGGTCAAGAAATAAGTTTTAATGGCAATATAGTCGTAATAGGAGATGTAAACCCTGGTGCCCTACTTAGGGCAAGGGGAAACATAGTTGTATTAGGTTCCTTAAGAGGTTTAGCCCAAGCTGGTATAGGAGGCAACCAATATGCTGTTGTAGCAGCCTATAGTCTACTTCCTACCCAACTGAGGATAGGGGATATAATAGTTAGACCACCCGATGACGATACCCAATACAAGCTTCCAGAAATAGCAAAGATTGTGGATGGAAGAGTGGTAATAGAGCCTTATTTACCTAATAGATAAAAGGGAGGAACATAAATGGCAAATGAAAAATTAGGAACAGCTATTGTAATAACATCTGGTAAAGGTGGGGTCGGTAAGACCACTACAAGTGCAAATATTGGTACAGGTTTAGCCATGCTTGGCTATTCAGTTGTAGTATTAGATGCTGATATTGGACTAAGGAATTTAGATGTGGTAATGGGGCTTGAAAATAGGATTGTATATGACCTAGTAGATGTAGTACAAAAAAATTGCAGGTTAAAGCAAGCCTTAATAAAAGATAAAAGACAAGAAAAACTATACTTACTCCCAGCTGCCCAAACAAAGGATAAAACTGCTGTAAAGCCTGAACAAATGGTAGAATTAATTGGTGAACTTAAAAAGAACCATGACTACATAATAATAGATTCACCTGCAGGCATTGAACAAGGTTTTCAATACTCCATAGCAGGTGCAGACAGGGCAATAATTGTAACTACTCCAGAAATTTCTGCTGTAAGAGATGCTGACAGGGTAATTGGTATTTTAGAGGCAAATGAAATAAACGATCCTGAACTTATAATTAATAGGATAAGGCCAGATATGGTTAAAAGAGGGGATATGATGAATACTGAAGATATTCTTGATATCCTAGCAATTGGACTTATTGGAGTTGTTCCAGATGATGAATCAATTGTTATATCCACAAACAAGGGAGAACCCGTTGTAATTGATGAAAAATCATATGCCGGAAGGGCCTATAGGAATATAGTCCAAAGGATAATAGGACAAGAAGTTGAGTTTTTAAACCTAGAGCAAAATGATGAAAGTAAGTTTAGCAGGGTACTTAAGCTAATATTTGGCAAATAAGGAGGGAATGGAATGGATTTTTTCAAACTATTTACAAGAAAACAAGAGAAAAGCAAAAATGTTGCTAAGGAAAGATTAAAGCTAGTACTAGTCCATGATCGTTCCGACTTATCTCCAAGATTTTTAGAAATGATTAAAGAAGATATAGTTAAAGTGATATCAAAGTACGCAGAAATTGATGAGGGAGAAATTGAAATAAAGCTTACAAAGATGAAAAAAGAAGGGCAAAACTCTCCAGTATCTGCTTTAGTTGCTAATATTCCCATAATTAATGTAAAAAGTAAGAATAAATAGTCGCTCTAACTACAAGTTAGAGCTTTTCTTTGTTAAGCTAGACTAATAAAACGTTAAAACAAGGATTTAAATGAAAGGTGAATTAAATGATTAGTAGATATAAATTAGATAAGATATTAATGAAAGTAGAAAAACCCTCAAGATATATAGGGATGGAACAAAATATTGTAATTAAAAACTTAGATGATGCTAAGGTTAAGTTTGTATTTTCCTTTCCTGATGTCTACGAGGTAGGCATGTCCCATTTGGGTATGCATATACTATACAACCTTATAAATGATAAAGAAGATTACGTGTGCGAACGAGCCTTTGCACCTTGGGTAGATATGGAAAGAGAAATGAGAAGTAAGAACATTCCCTTATTTACCTTAGAAAACAAGGAAGAAGTTAAGAATTTTGACTTTTTAGGTTTTACCCTCCAGTATGAAATGAGCTATACAAACATTATAAATATGCTAGATTTAGGACAAATACCTATATTTGCCTCCCTAAGAACGGAAAAGGACCCCCTTGTTATAGCAGGTGGACCTTGTGCATATAACCCAGAACCCTTGGCGGATTTTATAGATATATTTATAATAGGGGAAGGGGAAGAAGTAACTTTAGAATTATTAGACTTATATAAGGCCCATAAGGAAGGAAACTATAAGAGGGAAGACTTTTTACTTGATGTAGCAGAAAACATACAAGGGGCCTATGTGCCAAAATTTTATGAAGTTTCTTATAATAAGGATGGGACAATAAGAGAAAGGCTTACAAGAAATAAAAAGGTGCCAGAAGTTATAGGTAAAAGAATGATAAGAGACTTAGACTCCATGTACTCACCTGAAAAATTACTAGTCCCCTACACTGAAGCAGTGCACGATAGGATTAGCATGGAAATATTTAGGGGGTGTACCCACGGGTGCAGGTTTTGTCAAGCGGGGATGATCTATAGGCCTATAAGGGAAAAATCTGTTGATAGGTTACTAGATTTAGCTAAAAAGTTAGTTGAATCAACTGGATATGAAAATATATCCCTGTCATCCTTAAGCTCTTGTGACTATTCCCAATTGCAATTACTAATCTCAAAGTTAATGGATGAATTTGAAGAAAAAAAAGTAGGGGTAACCCTGCCTTCACTAAGGCTAGACTCGGTTAGCATAGATATATTAAAAGAAATAGAAAAGGTTAGAAAGACAGGTTTAACATTTGCCCCCGAAGCAGGAAGTCAAAGGTTAAGAGATGTAATAAACAAGGGCGTAGATGAGGATGACCTTGTAAATGCTGTGTCCTATGCCTTTAAAGAAGGTTGGTCAAGGATAAAGTTGTACTTTATGATAGGCCTACCTACAGAAACTAATGAGGATATATTAGGAATAAGGGACTTAGCCTACCTTGTAAAAGACTTGTTTTTTAACAGGCCTAAAGAAGAAAGGGTTGGAAATTTCCAAGTTAAAACAAGTGCTGCTTGTTTTGTTCCAAAACCCTTTACCCCCTTCCAATGGTATGGTCAAGATACAATTGATCAATTTTATGAAAAAATCCACTTGTTAAAAGATAGCATAAAGGATAAGAAGGTGGGGTTTAATTACCATGATCCTAGGGTTAGTTACCTTGAAGGAATTGTAGCAAGGGGGGACAGGCGAGTAGGTAGCTTAATATATAGGGCTTGGGAAAAGGGCTGTACTTTTGATGGGTGGAGTGAACACTTTAAATACGAAAAATGGATAGAAGCCTTAGATGAACTTGGGATGGATGGTGGTTTTTATGCTAACAGGCATAGGGACTTTACTGAAATTCTACCTTGGGACTTTATTAACCCAGGACCCAGCAAGGAGTATTTATTAAGGGAATATAAAAAATCCCTTGAGGGTGAAACTACCAAAGATTGTAGAGAATCTTGTAAGGCTTGTGGTATAAATGATTGTGCAATGTGGGGTGTATTCAATTGAAAATGCGAGTGAAATTTACAAAAGTAGGATATTTAAAATACCTATCTCACCTTGACCTAGTTAGATTGTTTATCCGTGCCTTTTCAAGGGCTAATATACCAATCAAGTTTTCAGAAGGTTTTAATCCCCACCCTAGGTTTTCTATAGGAAACCCCCTCCCCTTAGGAACTGAGAGCTTAGCAGAATATATGGATGTTGAATTAAGTAGGGATATGGACCCAGGAGAATTTATTGAGAGCTTAAATGAAATTTTACCAAAGGACATACAATTATTAAGGGCCCAAGAGACAATGGGGAAGGAATCCCTATCTTCATCTATTAAATGGTCCCTATATGATATTAGGTTAATGGTAGAAGATAAGGTAAAAAGGAATGAATTTAAGGATAAGTTAGAAGGATGGAGAGAATTTCAATCCCTAGAAATATATAAGAAAAAGAAAAAGGGTAAGAAAAAAATAGAAATCAAAGTTGATATCCTCCCCCTAATTAAGGATATAGAGTATAAGGGTATAGATGAGGATGATTTTATAATACTTGAGTCTATCTTGAAATCTGGGGATTCGGGCAATTTAAAACCAATTGAACTAGTAGAGGCCTTAGATAAAGAGTTAAACTTAAACATAGATTTAGACTTGGTTCTTATTAAGAGACTAGAAGTATATGCAAAAGAGGATGGGATAAACTTTGATTCCATATTGGGGCAATAAGTATGAACCACATTTACATCGATAAAAAAGGAAAACTTGATAGGGTAGCCCTACTTGAAGATGGGGACCTAGTAGAATTCTATAAGGATGATGTAGAAAAGTCTATCTTAGGAAATATTTATAGGGGAAGGGTAGTAAATGTTTTAAAAGGAATGTCAGCTGCCTTTGTAGACATTGGGGCTCAAAAAAATGGCTACTTATATATAAAGGATGCCCTAAGTAAGGAACAAATGTATAATGGTAAAACTTATACCATAGATGAGGTCTTAAAAAACAACCAGCAAATCTTAGTCCAAGTTATAAAAGAGCCCCTAGGAAGCAAGGGGGTTAAGCTGACAAGGCATATAAGTATACCAAGTAGGCACATGGTATTAACTCCATTTTCTAATAAGGTCCATGTTTCAAAAAAGATAAAAAACCCTAAAAAATTAAAAAGCTTAGGAGAAGAGATTATTGAAGATGGGATAGGGGTAATTTTTAGGACCCTGGCAGAAGATGTAAGGGAGGATATTATAAGGTCAGAGTATAAAGAATTGGTTAATAGTTTTTATAATATTTTAAAAGAAGAAAACTACCTACCCACCCCAAAGCTTTTATATAAAGAACCAGATTCCTTGTACACACTTATTAGGGATAGGTATATAAAAGGGTCATCTCAAATAACTTCTAATGACAAGAGTGTACTAAAAGAAATAAAAAATTCCAAGTACTTTGCCAACTATAATTTTGATAATGCCCTAATATACGATCCTGAATTTTCTATAGACTACCATATGGATATTCAAAGGGGTATAAAAAGAGGCTTTGCTAGAAGGGTAGACTTAAAAAGTGGGGGTTATATAGTAGTAGATGAAACTGAAGCCTTAACTGTTATAGATGTAAATACTGGCAGCTTTACTGGGACTTTAAATTTAAAAGAAACTACCCTAGCCACCAACATAGAAGCAGCTAGTGAAATAGCTAAACAAATAAGGCTAAGGGATATAGGGGGGATTATAATAGTTGATTTTATTGATATGAAGGAAAGTGAAAGTATCGAAAAACTACTAGGTATTATGTCTAATGAATTTAAAAATGATAAGAACAAGCCCTATATAGTGGATATAACAAAACTTAGTCTAGTTGAAATAGTAAGGAAAAAAACCAGACCCACCCTAGATAAAAAAAGCTCTGTCCTTTGCCCAACTTGTGGGGGCAAGGGCAGAATTCGCAGGGAATAAGATGGATTGGGTAAAAAAATGAATATTGACAATACCAAGCATTTCTGCTAAAATTGTTTAAGTGTAGAGCCGCTCAATATGGGTTTTAAGCGTAGTCACCTAATATTGGCGAGACTAGGTAAGAGGAGGTGCAGTATATGTATGCAATAATAGAAACAGGCGGAAAACAATACAAGGTTCAAGAAGGAGATATCGTCTTAGTTGAGAAATTAGCTATAGAAGATGGGCAAAAGGTGAACTTTGACAAGGTCCTATTAATGTCAAGTGATTCTGAGTTAAAACCAGGAAAGCCTTATGTGGAAGGAGCTCTTGTAGAAGGAACAGTTTTAGGCCAAGGAAAAGCTAAAAAAATAATAGTTTATAAGTACAAGGCTAAAAAGAACATAAGAAAAAAACAAGGACATCGTCAACCATATACAAAAGTTATGATTGATAAGATTGTAGGTTAATTATGATTAATGTATTTTTAGCCTATAAAAAGGATGGATACCTAAAGGGATTTGAAATACTAGGTCATGCAAATTATAAACCTTACGGGGAAGATATAGTTTGTTCTGCAGTATCTATACTTTCATATACAGCTATCAGGTCCCTTATTGAAGTTGTTAAAGTACCTGAGGAAAAAATACAATATTCAAAAGATGATGATACAGGTTTTTTAAAACTTGAGATTAAAAATATATCAAATGATAAAAATAAAGAGGCTGAACTTATTATGAGGACCTTTGAGGTTGGCATAAAGTCTATAATAGAAAGTTACCCTAAATATATCACTTTGGAATATAGGGGAGGTGGAACTGATGTTTAAGTTAAATTTACAATTATTTGCTTCTAAAAAAGGAGTAGGTTCTTCAAGAAACGGTAGAGACAGTCATGCAAAGAGATTGGGAACTAAAAGAGGAGACGGTCAATTCGTATTGGCAGGTAATATCCTTGTAAGACAAAGAGGAACTAAAATCCATCCTGGGAACAATGTTGGAAGAGGTGGAGACGATACTTTATTTGCAACAGTTGACGGAGTTGTAAAGTTCGAAAGAAAAGGTCGTGACAAAAAACAAGTCAGCGTTTATCCTAAGGAACAACTAGCATAAATAAAAGCTTACCCATGGGTAAGCTTTTAATTTTATAAAAAATAATTTGCTTTTTAGCTTAAAGCGTGGATAATTCAATTTTTGGGTAAGAGAATAATGGTATAGGCAAAATAAGAATTTTGAGGATGATGAAGATGTTTATTGATGTAGCTAGAGTTTCGATGAAGGCTGGAAAAGGTGGCAACGGGATTGTTGCATGGAGAAAAGAAAAATACGAACCTGCAGGAGGCCCCTATGGCGGAGATGGGGGTAATGGGGGGTCAATAATACTTCGAGCTGATGAAGGTATAAGGACCCTTATGGACTACAGGTACAAGAGGTCTTATGTAGCTGAAAACGGTGAAGATGGAAGGACTAAGAAACAATTTGGAAAAGCTGGGGCTGACACTATTTTAAGACTCCCTGTAGGCACCCTTGTAAAGGACCAAGAGACTGGGAAGGTTATAGTTGATTTAAAAGAAAAGGGACAAGAGTTTGTTATAGTAAAGGGTGGCAAGGGAGGAAGGGGTAATGCTAAATTTGCAACTTCCACAAGACAGGCTCCTGGCTTTGCTGAGGCTGGCAGGAAGGGTCAAGAAAGAAATATTATTTTAGAACTAAAGTTACTAGCGGATGTGGGCCTGGTAGGATTTCCAAACGTAGGCAAATCAACCCTCCTATCTATTGTTTCTGCTGCAAAACCTAAAATTGCCAACTACCATTTTACAACTTTAAAACCCAACCTTGGTGTTGTTAAGGTTGCTGAAGAAAAAAGTTTTGTAATAGCTGATATACCAGGTTTAATAGAAGGGGCTTCTAGTGGAGCTGGCTTAGGCCATGAATTTTTAAGACATATAGAAAGGACTAGGGTCCTTGTCCATGTTTTAGATGTTTCAGCAAGTGAAGGTCGAAATCCTATAGAGGACTTTTATAAGATAAATCAAGAGATATTTGAATATAATGAAAAGCTAAAAACAAAACCTCAAATTATAGCTGCTAATAAGACAGACCTTCCTTCATCTGATGAGTGGTTAGAAAAGGTAAAAAAAGAATTTGAGAAACAAGGTATACAGGTATACGAAATATCTGCTGCAACAAACAAGGGGATTAAAGACTTAATATTTGCCATATGGGAAGAACTAGAAAAAACAGAGGTAAATTATGATAGTTTTGATGATGAATACTTTGTTGAAGATGATATGAAAGAGGAAGAAATTATTGTTAGAAAAGAAGATGGCATGTATATAGTTGAGGGTGACTTTATGGAAAGGTTACTTGAGTCAACCTATGTAGATAATGATGAATCCCTAAGATACTTCCAAGAAATGTTAAATAAAAAAGGTGTTGTTGAAGAGTTAAAGAAATTAGGAATAGAAGAGGGCGAGTCTGTATTTATTTGTGGATATGAGTTTGAATTCTTTGACTAAGAAATAAAAAGGATGTGAGAAATTGATTACAGGCAAACAAAGAAGTTTTTTAAAAAGCATGGCTAATACAATAGATCCAATATTTCAAATTGGCAAGGGTGGAATTTCTGAGAACTTAATTAAACAAGTAGATGATGCCCTTACAGCAAGGGAAATTGTAAAGATAAGTATTCTTAAAAACAGTAGCCTCGATGCAAATGAAGTGGCTATAGAGCTTGCAGAAATACTGAATGCTGAGTTTGTTCAAAGTATAGGGAAGAGATTTACCCTATATAGAGAATCCGAAAAAAACAAGAAGATAGATTTACCTTAGTAATGATAAAAGTTATGGGAGGGTAAGCTATGGCTATTGGGCTAATGGGGGGTACATTTAATCCAATTCATATAGGGCATTTAATAATTGCTGAATGGATAAAAGATGAATGGGGCCTGGAGAAGATTGTTTTTATTCCAGCAGGTAACCCACCCCATAAGAGGAAAAATGACTTAATTGATCCAAATATTAGATATAAGCTGGTAGAAACGGCTATAGGCTCAAATAAATCATTTGAGATTAGCGATTTTGAGATTGTAAAAGAGGACATCTCCTATACCATAGATACAATACTTTACTTTAGGTCTATCTATAAGACAGAGAGATTGTATTTTATAATTGGAGCAGATACCTTGTTTCAGTTGGAAAAATGGAGAGGGTTTAAAGACTTGGCCAAGATGGTAGAATTTATAACCTATAGCAGGTGGGGGTATGATAAATTGCATATTGAAGAGAGAATCCATACATTAGCTAATAATTATGGTTTTAAAATTTACTATAGTAATGGGCCAGAAATTCAAATATCATCTTCTAGTATTAGGGATAGGCTAAAATCTGGCTTATCAATAAGATATATGGTTTTAGATTCAGTAATAAAAGAAATTGAAAAAAAGAACTTGTACAAAGGAGTAGTAGATGGACACATTGTATAAAAGGGTAGAGGAAAAACTTAGTGGTAAAAGGTATGAACATACCTTAGGTGTTATAGAAACTGCAATTAATCTAGGGAAGATTCATGGGGTAGACTTAAAAAAGATAGAAATAGCAGCACTTTTTCATGATTATGCTAAAGACCTTAGTTTAAATGAAGCTATAGAATTAATGGATAAACATGGAATATCTCTAGGAGGTAGTTCTCTAATAAATTTAAACCTAATCCATGGCAAACTTGCAAGCTTTATACTTAAAGATGAGTTTGGCATTTATGATGAAGATATACTTAGTGCTATTACCTACCATACAACTGGTAGAGACCCAATGTCTAAACTTGAAAAGATAATTTATTTAGCAGATACAATAGAGCCTTCTAGAAATTTCGATAAATTAAACCTAATTAGGCAAATGGCGCAAAGGGATCTTGATAAGGCAGTTTTAATGGCTATGGATACTACTTTAGAATATTTAATAAGAACTAATAAAGAGATTGATACAAAAACTATAGAAGGAAGAAATCATATTATCAAAGAACTTGATAAGAGGCTAGTTAATGAAAAAAAATAAGAGTAGCTTTTTAAGAGTATTTCTTGTTAGTTTGATTTTATTTATAGGGGGTTTATTTTTAATAAATGCTATCTTAGAAAAAAAAGAAGATCATTTTAGAATTTTAGTTTTAGGGGTAGACTCCAAGGATTATAAGCTAAATAAGTCTGTTAGGTCAGATACTATAATCCTAGCAGATTTTAATGCAAAGACAGGTACAATAAATTTAATTTCCATACCAAGGGATACTAAAACTCCAATTAAGGGTCGTAAGAATGAAGAAAAAATTAACCATTCTTTTGCCTATGGGGGACCTCAATTAACCTTAGAAACTGTATCAAACCTATTAAATATTGAAATTGATAATTACCTAGTAGTGGATTATCAAGCTGTAAGGGAGTATATTAACCTAATAGGTGGGGTAGATTTATATGTACCCATGGATATGAAATATAGTGATCCTGTAGCAGACCCTCCCCTTTATATTGACTTAAAAGAGGGAGACCAAAATTTAGACGGTGACAAGGCCCTACAATTTTTAAGGTTTAGAAAGGGTTATAAGAATGCTGACCTTGGAAGAATACAAGCCCAGCAAACTTTTTTAAAAGCCATGATAAAACAAAGTGTAAAACCATCAAATATTATAAAAATACCAAGGCTTGTTAAAATATATAAGGAAAATATTGAAACCAACCTACCTCTTTTAAGGGCCTTTAAGGAGGGGCTATTCTTCTTTAAGTACGACTTAGATAATATTGAATCTATTACCCTTAAAGGTCAATCGAAGACAATAGGTGGAGTTTCGTATTATATTATAGATGAAGGTGAATTAGAAGGATTAGTGAATAATTTATTAAAATAATGTGAGGAGGTGAATAGGACTAAATGACAGATTTAAAAAACAAACTAAGTATCATAGAAAAAGCTATTGATGATAAAAATGGCTTTGATACTGTAAATATTGATGTGTCAAAGAAAACGACAATAGCAGATAATTTTGTAATAACAAGTGGTAATTCATCAAATCAGGCAGTAGCAATTGCAGATGAGATAGAAGATAAGATGTCTAAGGCAGGATTTGATATTATAAATGTTAAAGAAGGTTACAGGTCAGCTAGGTGGATCATATTGGACTATGGAGATATAATAGTTCATGTTTTTCATAAGGAAGAAAGAGATTATTATGATTTAGAAAGATTGTGGAAAGAATTTGAAAAAATGCAAAAGGGGGAAGAGTAATATGAAATTAAACTTATTACAAACAGAAAAGGCTCCAGCTGCTGTTGGTCCATATTCACAAGGAGTGAGCTTTAATGATCTTGTCTTTACGTCAGGTCAATTATCATTTGTTCCTGAAACAGGTGAATTAATACTTGATGATATACAAAAAGCAACAAGACAAGCCCTTGAAAATGTAAAAGCTGTTTTGGAAGAAGGCGGGGCTAGCTTAGAAACAGTTTTAAAGGTAACTATTTTTGTAAAAGACATTAATAACTTTTCTCTTATAAATGAAGTATATGCAGAATACTTCACAAATCATAAACCAGCTAGGTCACTAGTAGAAGTAGCTAAGCTACCTAAAGATGGGGTAATAGAAATCGAAGCAATTGGAGTAAAAAAATAAGATTTAAAAATTAAAAAATAACCTGGCTAACCAGGTTATTTTACGTTATAAGGAACTCTATACATGGTACCTTTTGCCTTAGACCTTCTTCTCTTTTTCCTTAAGGCCAAGGTGTAAATTCTAAGTAGTATTGCAATTAAAAATACAAACAAGTACCAATTTTTAATTAGCTTACCCCATAGGGTAGTAGAAGGATTAATTAATACAGTGGCAGTAGAAATGATATTTCCTCCACCTATTATTTTTCCATCAAGTAAAAACTCTGCCTGACCTATAATTTGACCCTTTTCAATGGGTGCCTTTAAGTCTTCCCTAATTTTTATTTTCTTTTCAACCTTATCTTGGCTTAGTGTAGACATAGGGTAGATAATATCCCTATCTAAAATTCCTGCTACATAGGGGGTATCTCCATCGCCTATTGTGATATTATCAATAAATTCATTTGTATAACCCACTAGGACATTGGAAAAATTTTCAAAACCATAATTTAAAAGTTTATGACTATCAGCATAGACATTTAATCCATCTGCCTTTAGGACAACACTTATAAGCCTTTGATCTAATTTTTCTGCATAAGAAACCAAACAATTTTTAGCATGGCTTGTATAACCAGTTTTTACTCCTGATGCAAAAGGATACATTGTCCCCACAAGTTTACCATCTACATCTATAGGGTCTGAATTATACAATAACCTGTTGGTGATTTTAAAATACCTTGATTCACTTTTCTTATTTGTTGGGGGGATTTCATAGGTGACCTTATTAACTATGTTTCTTATTTCTTCATGCTCCATAGCTTCCTTGCCAATCAAGGCTAAATCATATGCACTTGATACGTGCTTGTCATCGTGAAGGCCATTTGGATTTACAAAGTTAGTATCAAGAGCACCCAGGGCTTGGGCCCTTTGGTTCATCATTAAAACAAAATTATCAATGCTTCCACCCACATGCTTTGCTATAGCAAGGGCTGCATCATTAGCAGAGGGTAGGAGCATGGCATGGAGTAATTGTTCCATGGTAAGTGTTTCACCAGGTTCAAGGGCAACATGACTGCCATATGTAAGACTAACAACCTCTTCATCAACTGTTACTAATTCATCTAACTTAGAATTTTCAACTGCAAGTATAGCAGTCATCATCTTTGTAGTACTAGCAGGATATAATTTTAAATTGCTATTTTTTTCATACAAAATTTCATTAGTATCATAATCAATTAAAATTGCAGCTTCCCCACTTAATTCTAAACCTTGCCCGTAGCTTAAGTTACTTGTAAAAATAAAAATTAATATTGAAAAAAAATATATAAGTCTTTTCATTAAACCACCGCCATTTATTATTTGCTTATTATATTGCTATAATAGATTA
>CAZSLV010000018.1:0-25116 GCA_964607545.1 uncultured Gudongella sp.
TCTATTTCTGTTGCACTTTCCTTAGGGTTGCCCCCACTGGGTGTTATCCAGCATCACGCTCTTTGGAGCACGGACTTTCCTCATGTCAAATGACATGCGACCATACTTCTTACTCAAATATAGTATACCATATTTAAGACCCTATCTCCATACTTATTGGCCATAAATATGACATTATTACACCTATATTACAAAGTTTGTGTATTATTTGCCATTGTGGGTATATTTCTTGTATGAAGTAAATTCTTATAAAGTTAAAACAAATTTGAAGGGGGATTTAAAATGAAAAAGTTTTTGTACGCATTGTTGGTAGGTGTTCTTTTAGTAGGCTTGATAGCTTGTAGTCCGGCCGCGGAACCTGAAACTCCGGATGAACCAGTTGTTGAAACTCCAGAAGAGCCTGTTGTAGATGCAGAAAAAACTCTAATTAACTTTGCTGTTCAAGCAGACTCTACTCCTGCACTAGATAAGCTTGTAGAGGCTTTTAATGAGCAAAGTGAAATGTATGAAGTTAAAGCTACTATAATGACAAATGATTCAGGACAAATGCACGACCAGTTGCTAAACTCCTTATCATCAAAAAGTGGTGAATACGATGTAATATCCATGGACGTAGTTTGGGCTGGTGAATTTGCATCAGCAGGCTATATTCAACCAATAGATAAGTTATTAATGGACAACAATTGGAAGCCTACAGACTTTAATGCAGGTTCAATGGATTCTGGTAAGTACAAGGGTAAAAATTATGTACTCCCATACTTCCCTGACCTAGGCTTTATTTACTTTAGATCAGATATTGTATCTGAAGAAGATGCAGCTAGATTAAAATCTGGCGACTATACTTTTGATGACTTTATAAGTATGGCAGAAAAGTATAAGGGTCAAGATGGAACAAAATTTGCCTATGCTTTCCAAGCTAAGCAATATGAAGGCTTAACAGTTAATGTAAATGAATTTACTTCTAATTGGACAAATGTTGAAGGTGGATTAAATTATATGAAGTCCATGATGGATAAGGGTCTTACACCTCCAGATATCTTAAATTACACTGAAGGTGAAACAGCCAATGCTCTAATCAATGGGGAAACTGTCTTTGCTAGAAACTGGCCATATGTTAATGGTATGCTCCAATCAGGCGACTATGATGTAAAAATTGACCAAGTTGACTATGCTCCTCTACCAGGTGGTGGAAGTGTTGGTGGTTGGATTTTAGGTATAAATGCTAATTCTAAAAACCCTGAAGGGGCAGAAGAATTCTTAAAATTTGTTGCAGGTCCAGAAGGTCAAAAGATTAATGCTATAGAAGGTGGATACCTACCTGGTTTTAATGCTTTGTTAGAAGACCAAGAAGTTCTAGACTCTAATAAGCTATTAACAAACGAAGGTTTCCAAAATGCTTTATCTAATACAATATCTAGACCAGTTGTTGCAAATTATTCTGAAGTAAGTGATAAAATTCAAATAAGTGCTCATGAATTCCTATCTGGTAATGGTACTTTAGCTGATGCTGTTGCTGGTATAGAGGGTGCTCTTTCAGAATAGTCTTATTATAAAATATTTTGTTAGCTTTGGCTTTTGCCAAAGCTAACATTTTTAAAAGGAGGCAAATATGAAATTCTCAAAATGGATTGACAAGCATGCAGGCTATGTACTTATTTTACCTGCTGTAATTTTTATAATCCTCTTTTCTATTTCCCCTATTGTAGGTTCTCTTAGGTATGCTTTTTTTGATATGCAGCTAAATGACCAGTCTAAAAACGACATGTACCTTAATCCAAATATTAACCTTTCCTTAAACCAAGAAACTATAGATTACCTTAATTATTACTTGGATATAGATTTAGATAGCGTCGTAAAACAAGAGAGTATCTTAAAAATAGATGAAATAAAAACAGACTTAAAGGAATTGGAAACATATATAGATAAGGAAATAGCAAGTCCTGATCTAAAAGCTATAGTTAAGGTTAATAAAGAAGAACAAGATACAATTATAAGTAAGCAAGAGGCTATTATAGGTAAATTAGAAGAATTATATTCATATGATGATGAATTTTACTCTCCAGAGGACACATTTGCAGTAGCATCTGAGTTTGACACAACAATAATTAAGTCAAATTTTGTTGGAGGAGATAATTTTGTTAAGGTTATTAAGGATAAGAGGGTACGTTCAACCTTGACCTTTACCTTATTATTTACCCTAATATCAGTAGTCCTAGAATTAGTATTTGGTTTGTCCCTTGCCTTAATTATGAATAAACCCTTTAAGGGAAGGTCTTTGGTTAGGACTTTTTCACTTATACCCTGGGCTATCCCAACAACTGTTGCAGCCTTGGTATGGAGTTATTTATACAATGGATCAAGTGGAATAATATCAAATATATTTACCCAAATAGGCTTAATTTCATCACCTGCTTCTATGCTTAACTCTTCATCTAATGCCCTGTGGGCTGTAATATTAGCAGATGTATGGAAGACAACCCCCTATATGGCCCTACTTTTACTAGGAGGTTTGCAGGTTATACCCAATAGCCTCTATGAATCATCTGCCCTTGATGGGGCAAGAAAGTGGCAACAATTTAGGTATATTACCCTGCCCCTTTTAAAGCCATCAATATTTGTGGCCCTATTGTTTAGGACTTTGGATGCCTTTAGGGTATTTGACCTTATATATGTACTTACAGGGGGTGGCCCGGGTGGGTCAACAGAATCCTTGTCAGTTTATGCTTATAAGGTGATGTTTTCACAAACTAGGTTTGGTTACGGCTCTGCTATGGTTTTAATAATGGCCCTAGTGGTAGGACTAATAGCCTTTGTCTATATTAAAGCTCTTAATGTAGATTTAATAGGCGAGAATAAGTAGGTGAAAAAATGAAAAATAATATAAAATCAACCACATTATTTAAAGTTATAATAATCATGTATTTATTTATTATCCTCTTTCCCTTTTTATGGGTTACGATTACATCTTTAAGGCCAGAATCAGAAATTTGGAGTACTAATGCCCTTAATTTAAGGGGAGCCCAATTTACTGATGAAAACTATGTAATGCTATTTAAAACAACAATTTTAAATTCACTTAAGAATTCCTTGATAGTTTCATCTATCACAACCTTGTATGTTACCTTAATAGCCTCACTTTGTGCTTATTCTATAGCAAGGCTAGACTTTAAGTTTAAAAAACTACTAACAGTTGTAATACTTGGAACATCAATGTTTCCACAAATGATAGTTGTGGGTCCCATATATAGGATTTTTGTAAGCTTAGGGTGGACTAATAGTTTTTACCTAACCTTGCCATATTCTATGATTACCCTGCCCATAGCAGTATTTATTTTAATAACCCATTTTTCCCAAATACCAAAGGAAATGGAAGAGTCTGCTATTATGGATGGGTCTTCTAAAATCAACACCTTTTTTAAGATCATCCTTCCCCTAGCTGCCCCAGGTATATTTACCTCTGCTATTATGACCTTTATAGCAGCTTGGAATGAATTTCTCTTAGCCCTTACCTTAAATACAGATGAGGCTTGGAGGACAGCAACTGTAAGCATATCCTTTTTAAGGGGACAATTTGAAATATTCTGGGGCCAGGTAACAGCAGCTACTGTAGTTGTTACAATCCCAACCCTAATTATCGTAATCCTATTCCAAAAACAAATAGTATCCGGAATCACATCCGGTGCACTTAAGGAGTGATATGATGAAGATATTAAAAGAAAATGGATTGGATATAGAAAGATTACCCCTTTTAGAATCCTTAATGGCAATAGGTAACGGCTATATAGGTTCAAGAGGCTACTTGGAAGAATTTGAATACCCTGGTTCTGTCAGGGGAAATTATATAAATGGCTTGTATGAATGGGTCCCAATGGCCCATGCTGAATGGGCTTGGGGCTTTCCCCTTGAAACAGATAGGATGCCCAACCTAATTGACTTATTTAAAATCACTATCTTTTTAGATAAGGAAGAGCTTGTGATAGATGGTGATATTAGTGATTTTACTAGGGAATTAAACTTTGAAAAAGGAATATCTACTAGGTCTTATATATATAAGACGAGTTTAGGAAAAGAAGCTAAAATTTCATTTGAGCAATTGGCCTCCTTTCCCTACCCCCAACTTAGGACTTGGTCTTTAAAAATTGACTTTGATGGTGATATTAAGGTAATAAATAATATAGACTTTAATGTATCCAATATGTCTAATAAGAAGGACCCAAGAATTGCCCCTACCCAAATCCCCCTACTTAGGGTTAGTAAGGCTATATATGAATCAAAATTTGGAAACATATGGCTAAATACTTTTGAATCAGGACTTAGGGTAGAAATTGGCTTTATAGATGAGGGAGATTTTCAAATTTCTCATGAATTAAGTGATGATAATTTAATTATTAACTTTTCTTCTAAGGGGAGGTTTGACTTAAGTAGGACAGTAAAGTACTGGGACTCAATTAGGAATACCCCTAGTGACTTTGTTGATAAAAAAGACCTTTATAGGGAACAAGCCCTCTACTTAAGTGAATACGATTCGGAATGTGAAATATATTTTTTAGATAATAAGGACTTAGACGATGCAATGAACTTTATGGAATACCAATTATTGCAATCTTCAAGTAGGGACCCCTATGGGAATATTCCTGCCAAGGGTTTAACTGGAGAGGGTTATGAGGGCCATTATTTTTGGGATACAGAAATTTTTTTATACCCCATATGGCTTCTATGGGATATAAATATAGCAGAAAACCTCCTTCTTTATAGGTACAACCTCCTACCCTTTGCCAGATCTCGGGCTAAGGAATTAGGCCATAACAGGGGAGCTTGCTACCCTTGGAGGACCATTTCAGGTAGAGAGTCTTCGGGCTACTTCCCTGCTGGTACAGCCCAATACCACTTAAATTTTGATATTGCCTATACCTTTATCCAGTGGTATTTAATGAATGGTGACTTGGATTATGTAGTAAATTATTCTATGGAAGTATTAATAGAAACGGCAAGGACTGCTTTGGAAATTGGTAGTTTTAAAGAGGATGGTTTCCATATTCATACAGTTACAGGGCCAGATGAATATACTGCCCTAGTATCTGATAATTACTATACAAATAAAATGGCCCAGTATAATTTAATGTGGGCAGTAAGGCTCTTTAACTTGCTTAAGGAAGAAAGAAATGAAGATTATTTAAAAATTAAATCAAACTTAGGCGTTAGTGAAGATGAAATTACTGAAATGAAAGAAGCTTATGAGAAAATGGTCTTTATATATGACGATAAGAGGCAGATAGCGGCCCAAGATTCTAGCTTTTTAAAGAAGGACTACTGGCCAGAAGAAAATACTTTAAGGCCCCTACTCCTTCACTATCACCCTCTGACAATTTATAGGTACCAGGTCCTTAAGCAAGCAGATACCGTTTTAGCTCAATTTTTAATTAATGATGAAGATATAAATATGCAAAAGAAAACTTTTTACTACTATGATGCCATTAATACCCATGACTCCTCCCTATCTAAGTGTGTAAGCGGTCTTATGGCTTGTAGGCTCAAGGATGAAGGTTTAGCCTTAGATTATTTTATGGATTCAGTGTATTTAGACTTAAAAAATCTTAACCACAACACCCAAGATGGCCTACATATGGCCAATATTGGAGGGTCCCTTCTCTTTGTCTTAAAGGGCTTTGCAGGTATAAGACTTGAAGAAAACAAACTTGTAATAGATCCCTTCGTTCCAAAAGAATTGGGAAGGATTAAGATAAGATTTAAATATAGAAATACTTTAATAGAAGTTCTTATGGAGGGTTGCGATGCTAAAGTTAGTAAAATTTATGGTCCAAGCATCAAGGTATGTAAGAAGGGTGAGGAAGTAATCTTAGGTCAAAAGGGAGTCTTATTTGACCTTGATGGGGTCCTAACTGCTACTTCAGATAACCATTATTATGCTTGGAAAAAGATGGTTAAAGACCTTGGTTTTGATTTACCAGAAGTATTTAGGGATAAATTAAGGGGAATCTCAAGGGATGAATCGATAAGGTTAATTTTGGATTATTTAAGCTTAAACTTAGAGGAAGACCGAATCAAAGAATTATCTAATATAAAAAATAAGTATTATCAAGAATCTATAGAGTCTTTTTCTCCTAAGAATTTATACCCTGGAGTTATTGACTTGTTAGAAGAGTTAAGAAAAAGAAATGTAAAGCTTGGTCTTGTTTCAGCTAGTAAAAATGCAAAAGCCCTTATTGAAAATATGGATATAAAGGATTATTTTGATTCTGTACTAGACCCAGTCCTTGTTGAAAAGGGCAAGCCTGAACCAGATTCCTTCCTTTATGTCGCTAAAGATCTAGGCCTAGACCCTCTTTATTGTTTAGGGGTTGAGGATGCTAAGGCTGGCATAGAGAGTATAAATTCTGCTGGTATGTTCTCAGTTGGGATTGGAGATGAAGATTTAAGTGAAGCTAAGGTTTCATTTCCTAATATAGAAAAAGCTTCAAAATTTATAATAGATTGGGTGGATGATGATTATGGCAGAGATTAATTTAAAAAATGTAAGCAAGGTATATAGTAATGGTTTTGAGGCTGTTAAATCAATTAACTTAGAAATTAAAGACCAAGAATTTATGGTCCTTGTAGGCCCTTCAGGCTGTGGTAAATCTACTACCCTAAGAATGATAGCAGGGCTAGAGGAAATCTCCTCTGGCGACCTTTATATAGGGTCAGATTTGATGAACAATGTTGACCCAAGGGATAGAAACATTGCCATGGTCTTTCAAAACTATGCCCTCTATCCCCATATGAGTGTATATGATAATATGGCTTTTGGATTAAAGCTTCAAAAAATTGATTCAAAAGAGATAAAGGAAAGAATAGAAGATGCTGCAAAGACCCTAGATATTTTTGACCAATTGGATAAAAAGCCTAAGTCCTTATCTGGGGGTCAAAGACAAAGGGTGGCCCTGGGCAGGGCTATAGTTAGGCACCCTAGGGTATTTTTAATGGATGAGCCCCTATCCAACCTTGATGCTAAGCTAAGGGTTCAAATGAGGGCTGAACTTATAAGGCTCCACCAGGACCTAAAAACTACTTTTGTATATGTCACCCATGACCAAACAGAGGCCATGACTATGGGGAGTAGGATTTGTGTTATGAAAAGTGGCCATATTAAGCAAGTAGCAAGTCCTGAAGAAATATACAATAAACCAGCTAACTTGTTTGTAGCTAGTTTTATAGGGTCACCTCAAATGAATTTCTTCAAGGGGATATTAAAAAAAGACGATGATAAATATTCCTTTGTAGGGACTAATGAAGAACATGGAGAATTTACCTTCCCAATTAATGTAGGTAATGAAGATGTAGTTAAACCTTATCTTAATAAGAATTTAATACTTGGAGCAAGGCCTGAACATATGATTTTAGATGGGGATAATGGCTTAAAGGCAAAGGTTCTTGTTACTGAATTGCTTGGTTCAGAAATCCACATACACATTAATGTTCAAAAAGAAATCCACACAATAAAAACAGAAGCTAGCACAAAGGTTATGGCTGGGGATATTATATCGGTCCTTGCAGACCCTAATAAGATTCACTTATTTGACCCTGAAACTGAACTTGCAATCTTAAATGGAAACTCCTAGATAATTTTATCTAGGAGTTTTATTATAATTTTAATTATTCATCCTTATTTGGGTTTAGGAAAATTAAAAGCCTCCCACAATTTTCACATGTGTAAACTTCTTTTCCTAACTTTATCCTATCTACCTGGGCAGGTCTTATCATGATATTACATTCGGAACATGCATTGTCTATAACTCTTGCAATTCCTGTACTCTTTTTCTTTTCCCTTATATTTTGGAATTGGTCTAGGAGCTTAGAGTCAATGTTTTGCAAGGAATCTTCAATAAGGTTCTTTTGCCTATCTATTTCTTTTCTGGTCTTTAATAGGGACTCTTTCATTTCTTTTTTTAGCTCTTCTATAGTTCTTTCTTTACTTTTAATTTCACTTTCCCAATGGAGGATTTTTTCTTGGTAAATTTCATTTTTCTCAAGTAAATTTAATATTTCATTTTCTAATTCATCTATTAGGTCTTTTAAAAAACTCTTTTCCTTATTTAAATGGTCAAGTTGTTTTAAATCAGTGATTTCTCCCTTGTATATGGTAGCTTCTGCCTTTTCATATTTAAGAGAGTAATCCTGAAGTTTTATAGTTTTGATACTTATGTCTATTTCATTGTCCTTGTATGTACTTATCACTTTTTCAAGGTTATTTTTATCTGATAAGCATGTTCTTTCTAATTTTAATATTTCTTGGTCATTTTCAAGCTTAATAAGGTCTTTTTCATAAAGTTCTAGGTTTATGTAATTATCCTGTAGTTTTAGTACCTTCTCTAGTTCAAGCACACTATCCCCCCTATCTAAGGCTAAATGGAAAAGTCATCTTATCGTATACTTCTATTCTAATCTCATCTTTTATATTTAACAAATAATTTTTTAGTATATTAAGGACTGGCTTTTCAGTAAAATAGTGGGTAGCATCGATTAATATAATACCTTCTTCATATGCTAATTGGCTATCGTGGTACTTTATATCCCCAGTAATATAAACTTGGGCCGCCTTTTCTTTTGCATCCATGATAAAATCACTTCCAGAGCCACCACAAAGGGCAATTTTACTTATACCTTCCATTGATTTCCCATAAACTATTAGGTGGGATGCTTTTAAATTTTCCTTGATTTTGTCTATTAAGTCATCTAGGGAAATTGGGTCTATCTCACCCACCCTTCCATAACCATATTCTATACTAGGGTCTTTATACTTTATTAAGTCTACTTTTCTTAAAGGGATAGGGTTTTTTAATCCTAGCTTTTGGCTAAGGATATCATTTACCCCACCCTCAACCAGGTCTAAGTTAGAATGAGCATTATAAATTACTAGGTCATGGTTAATAATCTTTTTAATCAACCTTCCCTTATAAGTTTTATCGGTAATGGTTTCAAGAGGGGAAAATATAAAGGGGTGGTGGCTTATAACCATATTTAAGTTAGTTTTAATTGCATAGTCTATGACCTCATTTGTAATATCTAGGGCTAAGAGGATCCCCTTTACCTTGTTTTTGCTATCTCCAATTTGAAAGCCACTCTTATCCCACTTATCTATAAGGCTAGGACTTAACCATTCTTCTAGCTTTTTAATTATATCTTTTGCCTCCACTATCTAACACCTCCCTATAGGCCTTAATTTCTTCTTCTAATTCTTCAAGTCTTTTTATTGACTTCTCGCTTTTTATTCCCCTTATCTCATCTCTTATTTTTTCTTTTTGTTTCATTTTCCATAAGACAAAGTCTTTCCACAAGGGGTGGTCTCCTCTTATAAGCAAGGGGGAAATTTCATAATCAAAGTCTTTTTCATAGCTTTCAAGACCTCTTTTGGCAAGGATAATTTCATATATCTTATCCTCTTCTTTAGCTAAGTCTTCTTTTACAATAGTAAATCCGTTGTTTATAAGGTAGTACCTTAGCTCTTTACCTCCTACCATGGGTTGAAGTATATAAGTTTCAAAGCTATCTAGCTTATCTTTAGCCCTTTCTAGAATATCTGAAATTAAAACTCCCCCCATACCACCTATTATTACTACATCAACCTCAAATTCTTTAATAGGGTCTAGGCCATCTCCTAGCCTTGTTTGGATTTTCCCCCTATAGTCTCCCTTCATTACAAGGTCCTTTGTCTTATCTAGGGAGGGTCCACTTATGTCTGTTGCAATCACATATTTGCTTATTTCTTTTTCAATTAAATACCTAGGTATATAGCCGTGGTCTGTTCCAATATCACCTACAATAGAGTTTTTATCTACTAAATTTGCTATACTTTTAAGCCTATTAGTTAATTTCATATCTTGCTCCTTAGGATAATTTTACTTATAAGAATAAGATTCGCAAATATTTGCGAATCTTATTCTAAAAAGTCCTTTAATTTTTTACTCCTACTTGGATGTCTAAGTTTTCTAAGTGCCTTAGCTTCTATTTGCCTAATTCTTTCCCTTGTTACTTCAAATTCTTTTCCTACTTCTTCTAGCGTTCTTGCCCTTCCATCGTCAAGACCAAACCTTAATTTTAAAACCTTTTGCTCTCTTGGAGTTAAGCTATCTAAAACTTCAATTAATTGTTCTCTTAACATGGTAAAGGTGGCTGCATCAGCAGGGGCTAGGACATCTTCATCAGGTATAAAGTCCCCAAGATGGCTATCCTCTTCCTCCCCAATAGGGGTTTCAAGGGATACAGGTTCTTGTGCTATCTTCATTATTTCCCTTACTCTTTCTACTTCAAGTCCCATCTCATCTCCAATTTCCTCAGGAGTTGGGTCTCTTCCAAGTTCTTGAACCAATTGTCGTTGGACCCTTACTAGTTTATTTATTGTCTCAACCATATGGACTGGTATCCTTATGGTCCTTGCTTGGTCAGCAATTGCCCTAGTTATGGCTTGTCTTATCCACCATGTAGCATAGGTAGAAAATTTAAAACCCTTCCTGTATTCAAACTTTTCTACTGCCTTCATAAGACCCAAGTTTCCCTCTTGTATAAGGTCTAAAAAGAGCATACCCCTACCCACATATCTCTTTGCAATACTTACTACCAGCCTTAGGTTGGCTTCTGCTAATTTTTTCTTAGCTATTTCATCCCCATCTTCCATCCTTTTAGCTAAGTCTATCTCTTCACTTCCAGTTAATAAAGGAATCTTTCCTATTTCTTTTAAATACATCCTAACAGGGTCATCAACAGTTATCCCCTTAGGGACAGTTAAATCTTCTTTAGTAATTTCTTCTGGGTCATCGGATTTATCCTTATCAACATCATCATCTTCTACAATTAAATCATCATCTTTTTCACCCATTATATCAATATCATTATCTTCAATTTTTTGATATATTTCATCTATTTCTTCTGGGTCTAAATCAATAGCTTCAAGAGTGTCTATTATCTCTTTATAGGTTAAAAGACCATTCTTTTTACCCTTAGCGAGTAACTTTTTTTCAGCTTGTTGTTTGTTATCAAGTGCTTTTTCATCTTTTTTACTTATATCGTCCAATTTAAAACCTCCTCGCTTAATCTATTGTGGTTATTTGCTTATTTAAGTTTGTTAGTTCTTCAATCAACTTGTGAAATTTACTTATGTCATTTTGATTTTCAATTTCTTTTAGCTCAATAAGCAAACTAGATCTTTTTCTTAAGAGTTTACTCTTTTTTATGGTTTTTATTAAATCACTTATAACCTTATTTTCATTATCAGGTTCAAAATGAGGCATGTGACTAATAATTTCTTCAAATCTTTCCCTACTCTTATCATCATCTTTTAATTCTTCTAAAAGGTCTGATTTATTTATTTGGTCTCTAGTAGAGTATAGGTCAGATATCAATAAATAACAATACTTACATTCAGAATCAAGGAAATCTTCTACCCTAATATCTTCAGCTATTTTTTCATAATACCCCTTATCTATTAAGCTAAAGCCAATAATATCCATTTCTGCCTTAAGGTAGGCCTTGGGTAGTAAATTAAGAGGAGGTTTAGTCACTTTGTTTTTGATTTGCTTGTTAACAAATCCCCTATTAAGTTTTATTTCCTGGCTAATGGCTTCCCTGGAAACACCAGTTTCCTTTGATACCTTATCTATATAAATGTCTTGCTCGACCTTAGATTTCAATCCCTTTAATATATTAGAAACCTCTTTAACAAACTTTATCTTTTGATTTGGGTCTTCTATATTGTATTTTTCCTTTAAAAGGTGAACTTTAAAATCAAAATAATTTAAGGCTCTATCTATAGCTTGTTCAAATGCGGGCAGACCGTTTTTATTTATAAAGTCATCTGGGTCCATGCCCTCTTGTAAAAGTATTACTTTAGGTTCTACTTCTTCTTCTAGCAAAATGTCTATAGCCTTAAGGCTTGCCCTCTTACCTGCTCCATCGTTATCATAGCAAATATAAACTTCATTTCCATACCGCTTTAATAATTTTGCTTGGGGTCTTGTAAGGGCTGTTCCTAGGCTGGCTACAGAAAAATTAATCCCCTTTGAGTATAAGGCTATTACATCCATGTAGCCTTCAACAAGTATTATCTTCTTCCTATCCATGTTTTTATTTATAATGTTTAGTCCATATAAATAAAAACCCTTATTAAAGACTTTTGTATCTGGGGAATTTAAATACTTAGGTAGGGATTTATCTAATACCCTCCCCCCAAAGCCTATAACCCTAGATTTTGTGTCAATAATGGGGAAAATTAATCTATTTCTAAACTTATCAAAGTAAGTATCTCTTTCCTTACTTTTACTAACTAGGCCTGCCCTATATATCACTTCTTCTTCAAATCCCTTAGCTTTTAGGTGATTTAATAATTTATTCCAAGAATCTGGGGCAAAACCCAGGCCAAAGGTTTTAGAAATTTGACCAGATATATTCCTATCCTTTAAGTAGTCCTTAGCAAGATTATTTTCTGCCAACTCATTGAGGAAAAACCTAGCTGCTTCCTTATTTATACTGTATATTTCATTTTTTTCATCTTCTTCTTTACTATCTACTTCTTTTTCTTCCCAAGGGATATTGTACTTATCAGCAAGAAAGCGTATTGCCCCTATAAAGTCGAGGTTCTCTCTTTGCATAATAAAGGTAATCCCATCCCCACCAGCCCCACATCCAAAGCAATGAAATATTTGCTTATCATCTGAAACTGTAAATGATGGGGTCTTTTCACTATGAAAAGGGCATAAGCCTATGTGGTTGGAACCAGACTTCTTCAAGTACAAATATTCTTCGATTAAATCGACAATATTCATCTCTTCTTTTATCTTTTCTATTATATTATCATATGACAAGGCCATTTACTCACCACTTACTCTACTATAAAATATATACCCAAGTTGACCGTAATTATCTGTTAAAAGCTAGCCCAAGGTTTAGGAATAAACAAGTCCATGTAAAGGTTAACTATATACCTGTCAGTCATACCTGCAATATAATCTGATATAATATTCTCTTTCTTTTCTTCTATATTTTTATAAATTTGTAAGTGTTCTTTTGGAACCTTACTAAGGTCTTCCATGTAAAAATTATATAAGACTTCAATCATATTCTCTGCTTTTTTATGCTCTTTCTTTGCATGGGAGTTAAAGTATACATTTTGAAACATAAAGTCTCTTAGCTTATCTGTTTTTTCCCCAACTTCTTTGCTCATCTTCATTTGGTTTTTCCCATAATTATTTTCAATTAAGTCAAAAATCATAGTATTTATCCTTTGTCCATGAGAACTTCCAAGAACTTTTATACAATCCTTGGGCAAGTCTTCTTGGGTAATTATATGGGCCCTTATGGCATCATCAATATCATGGTTTATATAGGCAATCCTATCTGCATACTTTATAATTTGCCCCTCTAGAAAGTTAGATTTATTATCTCCAGAATGTTTAATTATACCCTCTCTAACCTCGTATGTCAAATTCAAGCCCTGCTTATTGTCATGACTTTCTAACATTTCAACAACCCTTAAACTTTGTTCATTATGTTTAAAGCCATTTGGATTTAAGCGGTTTAAAACAGTTTCTCCAGTATGACCAAAAGGGGTATGGCCTAGGTCATGGGCAAGGGCAATAGCTTCGACTAAATCTTCATTTAACTTAAGGGCCCTTGCTAGGGTTCTTGCAAGTTGAGATACCTCAAGGGTATGGGTTAACCTTGTTCTAAAGTGGTCTCCTTCAGGGGCAATGAAAACCTGAGTTTTGTGTTTTAGTCTTCTAAAAGCCTTGGAATGAATAATCCTATCCCTATCTCTTTGAAAAACTGTCCTTATGGGACATTTTTCTTCCATTACTTCTCTGCCCTTAGACTTTTTACTAAAGGATGCGTATTTAGAAAGTTCCCTAAGCTCCCTATCCTCAATTTGTTTTCTTATATCCATAATATACCTCCAGGCTATACTATATATATACTACAAAAAACTTCCAAATCCTTCTTTTTTTTAAAAAAAAGTGTTCTTAAGAACACTTTAAAACATTTTATCTCCAAATTGATTTTCCATATGCTCGATAATTATCGAGGCAGTTTCTTCTATAGCCTTTGTTGATACATCTATTATTTCGCAGTTTACACTCATCATAATTTCCATTGAATACTCTAATTCTTTTTGTATTCTTTCAACACTTGCATAATTTGCAGAGTTTTTTAAACCTAGGGCCTTTAATCTTTCCGTACGAATTTCAATTAATTTTTTAGGATCAGCAACTAGGCCTATTATCCTTCTTCTATCCTTTTTATATAACTCATCCGGCACAGAAACCTCAGGTACTAGGGGTACATTGACAACCTTAAAGTTTTTATGGGCTAGGTACATAGAAAGAGGGGTTTTTGAAGTCCTAGATATACCAATTAAGCAAATATCTGCCCTTTCAATTCCTCTTGGATCCTTCCCATCATCGTATTTTACTGCAAATTCTACAGCTTCAACCTTTCTAAAGTAATTTTCATCTATCCTTCTTATAAGCCCAGCTTCCCTCTTTGGAGCATAGCCAAGGATACTTTCAATAGACTTCATTGGGGGGGACATAACATCAATGGTTGGGATGTTTTTTTCCTCACCTAAAGTATCAATTAAATTTTTTATCTGTAAAATAACCGTTGTATATATAAATATACTCTCCCCACTTACAGCTTCATCAAAGATTTCTCTTATCTCCTTTTCATCGCTTATAAAGGGATACTTTTTTATTTCATAACTTTCTGTTATAAATTGCTTTGCAGCAGCACGCGCAATCAACTCTCCTGTTTCTCCAATAGAGTCTGATAATACATAGAGTGTAAGCATCTTATTCATTTAAAAACCCCCTAGAGATTAGTCCCAAGTTCCACAAACAACCTTGTAATGTTGGTCTTTGTTACCCTACCTACTACTTTATATACCTTATTCTCATCATCCATTTTTTCTACAATGGGAATGCTATCAATTTCATTTTCAATAAGTTTTATGGCTATAGATAGGACTGTATCTTTAGGACCTGATAGAATTAATTTTGGCATCCTGGTCATAATAACTCCCACAGGAGTTGTATGCAAGTCCAAGCCACCCATCGAACCCTTTAGGAGGTCTTTTCTTGAAACAACCCCCTGGAGGATCCCCTGATTGGTTACATAAACAGACCCAACATCTTCTGTAAATACATAAACTATAGCATCGTATATGGACTTACTTTCTTCTATAACAACAGGTAGGGACATGATATCCCTTACTATTATATCTGAAATCTTATTGGCAAGAAAGTCTTCCTTGTTTTTACCAATATAAACATAACCAACCTTAGGCCTAGCGTCTAAAACATTTAGCATGGTTAAGACTGTTAGGTCCGGGCGGAGGGTTGACCTTGTTAAACCTAATTGACTAGCTATTTCTATGCTACTTATAGGTTGTTCTTTTTTTACAATTTCTATTATTTTTTCCTGCCTCTTGCTATATTGGATATAGGTCACCCCTATCTGTTAGCAATATATGTTATATCACAAATTTTTAACATCTTTAAATAAATTTTCTTTATTAAGGCTAACCTATTATTTCTAATTTCAATATCATCTACCATAACCATTACACTGTCAAAAAAATTATCTATTGGTTGTTTTAAGCTAGATAATAAGACTAGGGCCTTGTCGTATTCTTTTTTACTTATAAAAGAATCAACCTTTTCTTCTATATTGTTATAAGCATCGTATAAGCTTATTCCCTCAGGGGATAATAAGTCTCTTTTAACTTCAGTAGAATCTCCCTTTACAGCTAGGGTGCTTATCCTATTAAAAGATGACAACATATCAGCAATATCTTCAGACTTAGCCCACTGGTCAATCTTTTCACTTCTAATCTTCATATCATATATATTATCAGTTCCACTATTAATAACTGAATCTATAATATCATAGGATAGGCCCTTTTCTAGAAATATATTCCTTACCCTTCCCATGAAAAATTCTACTATTTCTTTCCTTACCTTCTTATAATCACAAGCCAAACCATTTTCCTCTACATATATATACAAGGAAAAATCAATTAAGTCCATTAGGGATACATTAAGCTTTTTATCGTTTATAATATTAATAATCCCTATGGCCCCCCTCCTCATTGCAAAGGGGTCTTGAGAACCTGTTGGCTGTATACCAATTGCAAAAAGACCACAAATTGAATCAAGCTTATCGGAAATTGATAAGATACTACCTGAAGTAGTAGATGGGAGCTTATCCCCTGCATACCTAGGTAGGTATTGTTCAAATATTGATAAGGAAACAATTTCATTTTCTCCCTTTTGAGAAGCGTACTCCATCCCAATTTTACCTTGAAGTTCTGTAAATTCTGTTACCATTTTAGTTACTAGATCTGCCTTAGCAAGGTAGGAGGCCCTATCTAAATTTCTCATTGTTTCATCGCCAACCTGAAGGTAATCGCCTATTTTATTGGCTAGCTTATTTATCCTAATAGTCTTATCATACATAGACCCAAGTTTTTCATGGAAGGTAACAGTTTTTAATTTTTCTAAGTAATCTTCAAGGGGGTATTTCATATCCTCCTTATAAAAGAACTTAGCATCTTCTAACCTTGCACCCAAAACTTTTTCATTGCCCTTTATTACTATTTCTTCATACTGGTTATCACCATTACGTACTGTAATAAAATAAGGTAGGAGTCTGTGCTTATCATCTAATACTGGAAAATACCTTAAGTGTTCTTTCATTGGGGTTGTAATAACATCAAAGGGAAGTTTTAAGTATTCATCTTTAATTCTCCCGATTATTGGGGTTGGGTACTCAACTAGATTTGTTACCTCATCTAGTAAGAGTTCATCTTTTTGAACAGACCCGCCCTTTTCCCTGGCAAGCTTCTCCATCCCGTATTTGATTATATCTCTCCTCTTTGCTTCATCCACTATAACATAATTTTCTTTTAAGATTTCTTCGTAATTCTCAATTTTATCAACTTCTATATGGTTTTTACCAAGGAACCTATGGCCCCTAGTTATATTATTAGATTTTATTCCTTCAAGCTCATAGTTAAGCACCTTATCATCTAAAAGTGTCATTAACCACCTAATAGGCCTTGCAAATTTTAAATTCTTTCCCCCCCACTTCATAGATTTAGGAAAGTTTATATTTTTAATTATAAAATCAAGGCTATCCTTTAAAACCTCTTCTATTTCCTTTCCATCTTGAGTAGACCTGGCATAAACGTAGTCTTCCCCATTTAAACTATCTATATATGTGTCTTTTAGTTCTACCCCTTGTCCTTTCATAAAACCTAAGAGGGCCTTGGTTGGATTGTTTTCTTCATCAAAGGCAATTTTTTTTGAAGGTCCCTTAACTATATTTTCTAAGCTCTTACCCTTGTCACTAAGGCCATATACAATTACCGTTAATCTCCTTGGTGTAGATAAAACCTTAATATTCTCGTATTCTATCCTTTCCTTTTCAAGGGCATTTTTTGTATTTTCTTTTAACTGGGCCTTAGCATCCTCTATATACCTTGCTGGTAATTCCTCTACCCCTATCTCTAATAAGAAATCTTTACTCATCTTTGCCACCATCCTTCTTTAAAAGAGGATAACCCATTTCTTCTCTTTGATTTATATACAAAGTAGCAACACTCCTAGCTAAGTTTCTAACTCTGCCGATAAAACCTGTCCTATCTGATACAGAAATTGCCCCTCTAGCATCAAGTACATTAAATGTATGAGAACATTTTAATACATAATCATAGGCTGGTATTACTAGCTTTTCTTCTATAACCCTTAAAGCTTCTTTTTCATAGGTATTAAATAGTTCCCTTAACATTGTTACATCTGCTTTTTCAAAACTATATACTGAATGTTCATATTCAGCTTTTTTAAAGATATCTTCATAAGTGTAATCCTTGTTCCATTTAATCTCGAAGATATTGTCTACATCTTGGAGGTACATGGCTATCCTTTCTAAGCCATAGGTTAGCTCACCCGATTCTAACTCGCAGTTTATCCCTCCAACTTGTTGAAAGTAAGTAAACTGGGTGATTTCCATCCCATCTAACCAAACTTCCCAACCTACCCCCCAAGCACCAAGGGTTGGAGCTTCCCAGTTATCCTCTACAAACCTTATATCATGCTTAATGGGATCTATTCCTATTGCCTTTAAGCTATCTAGATAAAGGTCTTGGATATCCTCTGGAGAAGGTTTTAAAATAACTTGCAATTGGTGGTGTTGGTAGACCCTATTAGGATTTTCCCCATACCTTGCATCTGCTGGTCTTCTTGATGGTTCTACATAAACTACCTTCCATGGTTCTGGCCCCAAGGCCCTTAAAAATGTATGGGGGGACATTGTTCCTGCTCCCTTTTCAATATCATAAGGTTCCATGATTATACAACCCTTTTCTCCCCAATAATTAAGTAATTTCAGCATTAAATTCTGAAAATACATATTTTACTCCCCCTTTAATAAGTTAGAAAACAAAAAACCCATCAATCCCTATAAGGACGAAAGGTTTCTTTCGCTCTTTTATAAGCCAAGGATTTAGTTTTTCCTAATCAAGTATAGATTTACTTTATGAATAATAATTTAACAAAATTTAAAGCCTATGTCAAGTAATGTGATTATCACTAGTAAGGCCGTTTTTTATCATAAGCTGGGACTTTAATTCTTTTATATCGAAATTATAGGAAATATGGTTTAGCATTATATTGTAAATCCTCCAAAGGTCTTCTTTTCTTAGCTTTAAACCACTTAGCTTTTCAAAGGGATTTAAAAGGATATCCTTCATAGCCATCCTTTGGATTTGTGTAATAACACTTCCTAAGCTAGTGGAGCAATCTTCGCAAAAGACCCCTCCCTTACTTTCGCTAAACCTCCAGCTTAAAGAAGACTTTGAACCACAGGATAAGCAAGTATCTAAGATAGGCCTATAACCCATAAAACTAACAAATTTTAGTTGAAAACCTACTCCAATTAGGAGGGGGTCTATGCCACTTTTTAGTGACCCCAGGGCCTTATCTAGTAAGTCAAATAAGATTGGGTTTTTTTCTTCCTCATGAATTGTTTTATCCATTAATTCTAAAATGTAAAAGGCAAAAAAGAGGGTATCCATTTCATTTCTTAAGTTATGGTAGGAATCAATTAAATAAACCCCATTAATATAGTAAAAAGACTTTCCCTTTTTTAAGTCATACTCACTGTGGGCAAAGACTTCGCTAGATGCAAGGGAGTTTGACCTTGCCTTTAGGGCACCCTGGGCCATAACCTTAACTTTCCCTAACTCCCTTGTGTACAGGGTTAATATTTTACTAGATTCCTTGTATTTTATGCCAGATAAAACAATACCTCTTACCTTTACCATTTTCCCACCCTATTTATAACCAAAGTACTTAACTTTATTTTCTTTTTCTCTCCAGTTTTTTTCTACCTTCACCCATATTTGAAGGTTAACCTTACTTCCAAGTAAACTTTCTATATCCATTCTAGCTTCTTGGCCTATTTTCTTTAACATAGACCCATTCTTTCCAATTACCATCCCCTTGTGGGATTCCTTCTCACAATAAAGGTTGGCATAAACATCTATTAGGTCCTTATTTTCTCTTTCCCTAATTTTATCAATGCTTACATATATGCCATGGGGGATTTCTTCTTCTAAATTTAAAAGGGCTTTTTCCCTAATTATCTCAGATACTATAAACCTTTCAGGTTGGTCTGTTATCATATCGTCAGGAAAATACTGGGGTCCCTCTGGTATTAATTTTTTTAAGCTAGTAAGATAAGCTTCAATATTATCGTTATTTAGGGCAGAAATTGGTATACAATCATAAAACATATCCATATTTTTATACTTTTCTACCAGGGTATTTACTTCATCTTTTGTAAGCATATCTACCTTATTAATCAAAAGGACAATAGGGGTCTTTACTTCCCTTAATTGGTCTATGATCTGACTGTCCATCTTGCCAATTTGCATGCTTTCATCTACCATAAAGGTTACAACATCAACTTCATCTAGGGTTGATTTAGAAATCTTAAGCATATAGTCTCCTAGGATGTTTTTAGGAGTCTGCATACCTGGTGTATCTAAAAATACTATTTGAAAGTCATCCCCTGTATATACCATTTGAATCTTATTTCTAGTGGTTTGGGGTTTATCTGAAATTATTGATATTTTCTCCCCTATAACCCTATTTAAAAGGGTTGACTTTCCAACATTTGGTCTTCCAACGACGGTAACAAATCCTGATTTATACATTATTAGACTCCTTCTTTTTTTCTTTATTTAAGTCTTCTGGCCCAAAGGAATTGGGTAAGAGTTCCTCTAGATTATACTCCTTATAGTCATCTTCTGTGTTTGCAACTATAACCCTTGCATCTTTTCCAAATTCCCTTATAACCTGCCTACAAACCCCACATGGAAATGTATCTACCCCATCTCCTACTATGGCTATTTTCTTGATTTTTTTATGACCTTCTGAAACAGCTTTAAATATGGCTGTTCTTTCAGCACATATGGTTGGAGAATAGGATGCTATTTCTATATTACACCCAGTGTATAGGGTATCATCTTCTGTAAGTAGGGCAGCTCCAACATGAAAACCTGAATAAGGTACATAGGCTTTTTCTTGTGCTTTGATTGCTTTTTTTATTAATTCTTTATTTTCCATGGTCCACCTCTTATTCTATGATTAATTCTGTACTAGGCTTAACTATTTGAACCCAAGTCACACCTCTACTTAAAAGTATTTCATTACCATTTAAATCTAAGTACTTGGTTCTTTCCTTCCTATTTCCTTTTACCCATTTTATATCACTAACAACCCCCTTATTGATAAATAAACCTTCGCCACTTGTTTCTAGGTTTATAGATAACCTACCTTCCCTATCTAAGACTTTCATAGAAGCTTTTTGAATTATTATATTCTTTGCTTGTATTTGGCTACCATCTAATTCATCAATATGGGCCACCCCATCTTTAAACCTCTTGTAGGCCTTTAATTCCTCATCATATTCGTAGTCTGTCCTATTTTCATTGTTATATATTATAGATACTTTTTTCCCACTTTGACCAAGTCTTTCATGATCTTCTTCTTCAAATAAAAAACCTTCGTAATTTCCTTCTTCCCTAAAGCCCTTGTCCTTTTGGGCCTGTCTTAAAACCTCCATACTTGAGTACATATTGTTTGGAGCCCTCTTTGAAGAGTCCCTCCAAAAGACCTTTGAAGAACTAGTTAATCCATCTATTTCTGCCATTTGAAGGTTCCTAGCATCCTTCTTTGCTTGTTCGCTACCCCCAACATGGACAAAGATAGAGTCAAATTCATAAGCTAGGGTGACTATATAGGGTCTAGCACTTCTAATTGGGCCTAGGCTCTTTGGTTCATTTATTATATATAAGCCTAAATACCTTGTATAGGGTCCTTCAACAGGAAATTCATATACTAGTTCTGCATCTTTTAAACCTGCCTGCCACCTAGCCTTTGGGTGGTTGTCAAAGGAAATTGCCATAATCCTATTTTTTATGGTTTCTTCATCTGCGTATAAACCACTTATGGGAGATGGGCTCCCCTTTTCTTCTTTTATAATCTCTACCTCAATAATTGGTTCTTCTTCTATTTGGACTTCTTCTTTTATTGGGGGGACTTCTTCCTCAATAGGGTCAAGTTTTTTGCTACAAGCAGGTAATAAGATAAGGGCTATAATAAATATGTAAATAAGGCCTAATTTTTTTATCATTAAATCAACTCCTAACCAATAACTTGGAAAATAAATATTCCTACGACTATACCTAAAATTCCGCCTATTACTACTTCAAGCAAGGAATGAATTTTACCCTCAACCCTGCTTTCTGCAACCAATAAGGCAAGGGTAAAGGCTAAGGTTATTATTAATAAACTTTCACTTATAATTGAAATAATAGTAGCAATGCAAAATGAAATAGCAGCGTGACCGCTAACTATCCCTCCTTGCACATGGGTTCCATGGCCCTTGTGAAATTTGCTCTTTAATCCTATAACTAGGAGGATAATTAAAAATAGGGCGACAAAGGTCAAGTGGATTTCTGAATTTTTTATTTTTAAAATTATTAAGTCTTTAAAGGGATTTAGCCTGTCATAAAACAATAAATAGCCAACAATTACAGCATTAAAGGTTGCTATTAGTACAGCCCCTGCTGATATATCCTTTATAACTCTTGCAAGTGGGTGATATTCCTTGGTAATCATATCAATAGTCTTTTCAATAGCTGTATTTACCATTTCAAGAACCACAACTAATACTACTGCAAATAAGAGAATCATAAATTCTATCCTGCTTAAGTTAAATAAGGTGCTTGCTATCATAACCGTGATAGCTGCTATATAATGTATTCTAAGACTTTTTTCTAATTTTAAGGCTGCTAGAATACCTGATATGGCGTAATTAAAACTATCTATAAGCTCCTTTACTTTCACATCCCTTCCCCCTTATTTAAATATTTCAAGTTTCCTCATAATTTCTTTTTCCTTATTCCTCATAAGTAACTTATCACTTTCATTTATATGGTCATAGCCCATCAGGTGGAACATACTATGGGCGGTAAGGTAGGCTAACTCCCTATCTACAGAATGGCCAAAGTCACTTGCCTGGTCTATGGCTTTTTTTGTAGAAATAATTATATCTCCTAAAAGCAATACCCCCACCTCAAACTCATCCTCTATTGGAAAGGAAAGGACATCTGTTTCCTTATCTAGACCCCTGTAATCCCTATTTAATTCCCTAATCTCTTCATTTGTAACAAAAGAAACACTAACTTCTGTATCAATGCTTAAACCCTCTTCTTCTAAGCAGGTTATAATAACTTCCTTAAGCTTATTTATTATCTTTCTGTCTATCTTTAAAATGTCTTGCCTGTCCTCAAAGTATATATTATCCAAGCTTTCCACCTCCCACATAATTTATTGGGGATACCTGATCCTATTGTGGTAAATCCCTCTTATTTCTTTTACAAAAACTTCTTTAATTATTCTAAGGTCCTGGCTACTAATTGGAGCCTCATCTAGTTGTTCATCTTCTAACTTAGATTTTATAACCTTAGAAACCATTTCTTGTATATTTTCATCATTAAACTCCCTTAGGCTCCTAACTGCTGCCTCGACTGAATCTGCTAGCATTACTAGGGCTGCTTCCTTAGTTTGAGGCTTAGAACCAGAGTACCTAAACTTATCCATTGGGACCATTTCATTACTTTCTTTAGCCTTGTGGTAAAAGTAGGCCATTAGGGTTTTGCCATGGTGCTGGTCAATGATATCTATAATTTCCTTAGGTAGTTTATAATCTTTGCCCATTTTTAAACCATCCGTCCTATGGGCTAAAATAATTTCTAGGCTTTGAATAGGTTCTAGGTGGTCATGGGGGTTTTCAATCCCAAATTGATTTTCTTTAAAATACAGGGGTCTCTTTAACTTTCCTATATCATGGTAGTAGGCTCCCGCTTTTGCTAAAAGCCTGTTTGCCCCAATATTCTCTGCAGCAGCTTCGCATAAGTTGCCAACTAAGAGGGAGTGGTGGTAGGTTCCTCTTGCTTGTAAAGATAAATCCTTTAAGAGTTTGTTATCTGGATTAATCAATTCTAATAGCTTAAAGGGAGTTAGTACCTTAAAGACAGCCTCCCACAAGGGCATGGTCCCTATGCTAATTATACCTGATAAAAAGCCACCTGAAATAATATATATAATATTTATAAGTAAGTATTGATTATCCCTTGTTTCTAAAAAGTGTATAGAAATATAGAGGATACTCCCTATAAGGCCAATAAAAATACCATCAAGTAGGATCTTTGACCTTTGTTTTTCTTTATAAATTAATAAGATTCCAAAGGAATTAGCTATAATTCCTATAAAAATTAGGGCTAGGTCCAAATCAAAGATTATTCCTATAGTCCAAATTAAGTATATATTTGATACAAGTGCAAGTTGAGGCCCAAGTAAAAGGGCTAAGAGAATACCCCCTGTCGCTTGGGGAATAATGTAGGGAGAAAAAACCATAAACAACTTGCTTAAAATAATGGTTAAAACCATAATAAGGATTATTAAATATGTATTTTGTTCTTTTAAGTTTTTATTCTTTAAAAAAAGTAAATAAAGGATAAAAAGTAAAAATGGGCCTAATAAGTATAAACCAAGCCCTAGTAAAGACTCAAGGCTTAGTTTTTTATGATTTATTAGGGCCATTAGGTATATAAAGGCATAAAAGCTTATGATTATTATAGTTTTTAAAATACCAAAACCCTCTATATTTCCTTTAATTAATTTCAATCTCTTATTCATATGGGGTCTCCCTTAATCTGTTAAGAAATTATTTTTTACTTTCATATTCCTCATAGGCATTTATTATTCTTTGAACCATGGGGTGTCTTACTATATCAGCGCTTGTTAAATATATAAAGTCTATACCCTTAACTCCATCAAGAATTTTTGTAACTGTCTTTAAGCCTGACTCCTTTCCCTTTGGAAGGTCTACTTGGGTTATATCACCTGTAATAATTGCCTTAGAACCAAAGCCTAGCCTAGTTAAAAACATCTTCATTTGTTCATTTGAAGTGTTTTGTGCCTCATCTAGGATTACATAGGCAGAATCTAGGGTCCGTCCCCTCATATAGGCAAGGGGGGCAACTTCTATCAAGCCTTTTTCAAAGTATTTTAAGAAGGCATCTGCCCCTAAAATATCAAAAAGAGCATCATAAATAGGCCTTAAGTAGGGGTCTACTTTTTCCTGGAGGTCTCCTGGTAAAAAGCCTAAGTTTTCTCCAGCTTCTACAGCCGGTCTAGTTAAGACTATTTTATTTACTTCCTTGTTTTTAAAAGCTGCAACAGCCATTGCCATGGCTAGGTAGGTTTTCCCAGTACCAGCTGGTCCTATTCCAAATACTACATCATGCTTTCTTAATGAATCAAGGTATCTTTTTTGTCCAAAGGTCTTTGGTTTAATACTCTTACCTGAAGCGCTAATACATACTACATCATTAAGTAGGTCTTTTAAATTCCCATCTAATCCCGATTTTAGGACTTCTATGGCGTATTTTAAATCCTGAGGATTAAGTTTCTTTTGTTTTTCAATTATATATTTTAA